>DASYXE010000143.1:0-2205 GCA_035935375.1 Gemmatimonadaceae bacterium
CGCCGGCCGGACGCGGCGACGCGCGAGCGCCTGCTCGCGGCGGCCACGCGATTGTTCGCCCAACACGGCTTCGGCGCGGTGAGCGTGCGCGACATCGCGCGCGCCGCCCGCGCCAACGTGGCCGCGGTGAACTACCACTTCGACGGGAAACTCGGCCTCTATCGCGCGGTGGTGCACTCGGCGGTCCAGGCCATGCGCGCCGGCGATGATGCGTTTCTCACCGCCGCGAGCGACGCGTCACCCGAAGACCTGCTGCGAACGTACGTCACGGGCTACCTGCCGCGCATCGCGTCGCGCGATGATCGCACGGCGTGGATCCACGACCTCATGCGGCACGAAATGTCCGAGCCCACGCCCCTTGCGCCGTGGATCGCCGAGCACGGCATTCTCCCGCGGATCGAGTATCTGGCCGGGGTCGTGGCGAAGCTGCTCGACTGCCCGCTCGAGGACAAGCGAGTGGCGCGCTGTGTGATCAGCATCCAGGCACAATGCCTGTTCTATCGACCGGATCGCTTCCGGACCGCCGCATTCAAGGGCTGGCCGCTGTCCGAAGCCGAGCTCGCGGCGGTGGCCGATCACATCGTCGAGTTTTCGCTGGCCGGCATCAAGCAGATCGCCGGGCAAACACGTCGGCTAGGAAAGCTCTGCACAGGGTGAAAAGAAAGAGAGTTCCAGCCCCAGGGTGAGGTTGTTAGGCGTTCAGCGACCTGGACCGCCGCGCCATGCGGTCCGTCCGGGCCTCGTCTCGAGGTGGTTCCACGTGGCGGGACGCGGCGGCCGAGCAATGTGCGTTAGGTCAGGCATGGCATCGCGCCCCGAGGCAGGAGCCGCCGACGGACCAGATAGAGATTGGCTAACGCAAACATCGCGTACGCCCGGACGAGGTTTTTGTGGAGCCCTCGGTACCGCACTTTCGTGAAGCCCCACAGCGTCTTGATCACCCGAAACGCGTGCTCGCCCCGCGCCCGTTGGCGCGAGCGCTCCCGATTCTGCCGGCGCTGCCGGCGCGTCAGCGGATGCGCGGGCGTCCCGCGCCGGTTCACCCGATACCGGCCACCACTCAGCGTCCAGAGCTGCCGGTGTTCCTCCGTCCAATACGCTTGGTCCCCATAGAGCACCCGCTCCCGCCCGTGCAACAACGCCGGCAGTTGCGTCACGTCCGCCGCGCCGGCTGGCGTCGCTCGGACGTGATGCACGAGGCCGCGCACATCCGTCCCCACGTGCAACTTCATGCCGAAGTGCCACTGGTTGCCCTTGCGTGTCTGCTGCATCTCGGGGTCCCGCGCTTTATCCGCGTTCTTGGTCGAGCTCGGCGCGGCGATGATCGTCGCATCCACAATCGTCCCCGTCTGCAGCAAGAGGCGCTTGGCCGTCAACAAATGCTGAATGGTCGCGAAAATCCGCTCGGTCAGGTGCTGCTGCTCCAAGAGATGCCGAAAGCGCAGGATCGTCGTCTCGTCCGGGATCACATCCTCGCCCAACGTCACCCGCGCGAAGCGCCGCATCGCCTCACTGTCATAGAGCGCCTCTTCGGCCATCGGATCCGAGAGATTGAACCACTGCTGCAAAAAGTAGATCCGCAGCATCCGTTCGAGGCCGATCGGCTGCCGGCCGTTGCCCGCCTTCGGATAGTGGGGGGCAATGAGCGCTCGCAGCTCGGCCCACGGGATCACGGCATCCATCT
Source organism: Gemmatimonadaceae bacterium (assembly GCA_035935375.1). GTDB lineage: Bacteria > Gemmatimonadota > Gemmatimonadetes > Gemmatimonadales > Gemmatimonadaceae > JADGGM01. Next base: position 1,685 of record DASYXE010000143.1, read on the forward strand.
CGGCCAGGAAGCGCTCCCGGCGGGTGACCTTCCCCTTGTGCTGCCACGCCAGATCGGCAAACGTCCGCTGGTCACCCATGCGCCTCGCTCCGCTGGAGTTGCGTCGTCATCCCATTCGCCTAACGCAACGCCAATATACTATCTTCGCTGCACTTGTGCAGAGATTTCCTAGGTGACCACCGCGCGCTGGGCGCTGAACTGATGCCAGGCTCCGGTCTCGAGGATGGAAGCCATTGTTTCGACCGCATCGTCGATCTCGCGGTCGTCGGTGTAGAAATGCGGCGCCACCCGGATGCCCGCCTCGGGCCGGTAGTCGACCAAAATGTCGCGCGCGAGCAGCGCCTGCGCGACGGCGTATCCGTTAGGCACGTCGAACGCCACCGTGCCGCCGCGCCGGGCGGGATCGCGCGGTGCGTTCACCGGCCAGCCGTGCGCGTCGGCTAACGACACGAGGCGCGCCGTCTGTCGGAGGCTCTTCGCGCGGATGGCGTCGATGCCGGCCGTGCGCACGATGCGCGGAC
>DASYXE010000144.1:0-2128 GCA_035935375.1 Gemmatimonadaceae bacterium
TGGCGAGCGCCGCATCCCGTCGCCGCTCGAATTCGCCGACCATGTGCGCGATGGACGCATCGGCCGCTTCCCGATTGGTGAGCGCCGCCAGCGCCGCGTGCTGCGACACAGCGGCTGCGTTAGACGTGCTGTGCGACTGCAGCGCACCCATCGCGTGCGCGACCGCGCGCGGGGCGATGGCCCAACCGATGCGCCAGCCCGTCATCGCGTACGCTTTGGCAACGCCATCGATCAGAATCACGCGATCGCGCGATCCTGCCACCTCGAAGATCGACGTCGCGACGCCGCCGTACGCGATGCGCCGATAGATCTCGTCGCTGATCACCCACCATCCGCGCTCGTCCGCCAGCGCGAGGATGGCTTCCAACTCTGCACGATCGTACACCGCGCCTGTGGGATTGCAGGGCGAGTTGAGCATGACTCCTTTTGTCGCCGGCGAAGCCGCCGCCGCCAACGATTCTGCAGTCACCTTGAGTCCGTTCGCAGGATCACCGTATACCGGAACCGGCTCTGCGCGCGCGAGCGCAACCATTTCGTAGTAGCTCGTCCAGCTTGGCGTGGGAATCAAGACCTCATCGCCAGCACCGAATAGAACGAAGCACGCGTTGAACAACGACTGCTTGGAACCCGTGGAGACGACGATATCACCGGGCGTCACACGATCGTCACCCCGATAGTCGGCGTTGGCGAGCGACGCGATCGCTTCGCGCAGCGGCAGGATTCCCTCAGTGGCCGTATAGTGCGTCGCTCCCGCATCGATCGCCTGCTGCGCCGCGCGGCGAATGAACTCCGGCGTATCGAAGTCCGGCTCGCCGGCGCCCAGGTCGATGATGCGCCGGCCGGCAGCACGAAGGGCCTTGGCGCGAGCGGAGACGGCGATCGTTGCAGACTCTTTGAGCTGCGCGATGTTCGGTGACGGCACGAACGCGCGACGAACGGTCATCTCGGTCACTGCGACGTCCTGAGTTGGAGGGCGGATGGCTCGTTTGCTATACTTTAGTCGCGTCGCAGTCGTGACGCCATTGAAAATTCGAGGAGTGGTTTCTTGGAACACGGGAACGCGGAACCGGCGCGCGAGCGAGCGAATGTCTCGCGCAATCAGAACGTCATGTACGTGCTGCCGTACGATTCGGCAGCCATCGCGCAATTCATGGGTCCGGTGCTCGAGCACCTTGCGGCGCTCGAGCCAGCCGACGAATCAGGCCGCGGCCCGCGAGCCATCGTTGTGACGCCCGACGCCGAAGGTGCGATTGCGATCGCTCGGTGGATCGCGTCGCAGTCGAGCAACGCGGCAAGTGCGATCGCCGCCACCGGCGCCTCGCGCTCGGCGCGTCTCATCGCGGCGCACCCCGCGCCACTGATCGTCGGTCCCCCTGACCAGCTCCTCGAGTTGGTGCGTCGCGCGGCGCTCAAGCTCGATGACGTGCGAGCCGTCGTGATCGCATGGGCAGATGTGCTCGTGGACGCAGGCGCGGTGCCGTCTCTCGAAGCGCTCATGGGTGAGATGCCCAAGGAATCGGCGCGCAGCATTGTCGCCGCGCGCACCACGCCCGAGGTCGAGGCGCTGGTCGAGCAGTACGCTCGGCGTCCTCGCCGCGTGGGCGCTGTGCCGGCTGACGCAGTTGAACCGCTCGCGGTGCGCTACGTCGTCACGGGTCATGCGACGCGCGGCGCGGCGCTGCGACAACTTCTCGACGCGCTCGATCCGCCGGGTGCCGCGATCTATGTGCGGTCCGATGATTCGGAGCGCGACGTGCGCGACACGCTCCGCCCATTGGGCTACAGGGGCGACGACATCGTGCGCATCGTGCGCGAGTCGACTCCGTCCGCTGCGCTCGTGATCTTGTACGATCTGCCGTCCTCGCGCACCGAGCTCGAAGCGCTGGCGGCGTCGGCGCCGAATCAGGTCGTGGCGCTCGTACAGCCGAAGCAGTTGACCGCGCTCGCGGCACTCGCGGGCAGCGAGCGACTGTCGCCGTTTTCGCTCGACGCGTCGCTCGCGGCCGCGCGCGCAACTGACCAACGCACGCGCGACGAGCTGCGGGCGGTCCTCGAGCTCGGCCTCCCCGCGCGCGAGCTCCTCACGCTCGAGCCGTTAATCGGCGACTTCGACGCGGCGTCGGTGGCC
>DASYXE010000145.1:0-14042 GCA_035935375.1 Gemmatimonadaceae bacterium
GGCGCGCGCGCCGTCGGCCGCGGCGCGATCGACGATGGCCGGTACCGTCCGCCCAACGTAGCGCTCGGCGCGCTCGGCGCCGATGGCGCGTTGGACGTCCGTTAGGCGGTCCAACCGGTCGAGCTTGAGCGCCGCCGGCACGTCGTCGGCCAGCGCCGCCGCGCGCGTGCCCTCCTGCGCCGAGTACGTGAACGCGCCCACACGGTCGAAGCGCACATCCTCGAGCAGATCGCACAGCTGCCCGAAGTCGTCCTCTGTCTCGCCCGGAAACCCGACGATGCAGGTGGTGCGCACGGCCACGTCGGGCACCGCATCGCGCAGCCGCGCGACGCACGCGCGAATCGTGGCCGCGCGCTCGGGGCGACGCATGCGCGCCAGCACCGCGTCCGATCCGTGCTGAATCGGAATGTCGAGATACGGCACGATGCGGCGCTCGCGCGCCATCAGGTCGAGCAAGCGCGGCGTAAGGCCCGCCGAATACACGTAGAGCAATCGGATCCACGGAATCGACGTCCCGTCCACCAACGCCTCGAGCAACTCGGGCAACCCGTTGCCGTCGCGACGGTCGCGCCCGAAGTGGGCGAGGTCCTGCGCCACGAGATTGATCTCGCGCGCTCCTTGGAGCTCGAGCAGCTGTGCCTCACGCACGATTTCGTCCAACGCAAACGAGCGATGCTTGCCGCGCATCAACGGAATCGCGCAGAACGCACAGCCGTGATCGCAGCCCTCGCTGATCTTGAGGTAGCGCACGTGGGGCAGGTCGCCGGTGTACGCGCGCACGCCAGGATGCTCGTGCTCGCGCCACACCGGCTCCTCGATCGCGCCGCACGCTTTGAGCGCCGGCACCAGCCGATCCATTTCCGACGCGCCGAGGAACACGTCCACCTCGGGCAGCTCGGCGGCGAGCTCGGCCTTGTGGCGCTCGACCATGCAGCCGACGGCAACGAGCGTGCGGCACGTGCCCAACCGTTTGAGGCGCCCGGCCTCTACGATGGCGTCGATCGACTCCTGCTTGGCGGCGTCGATGAATCCGCACGTGTTGATCACGATCACGTCCGCGCGCTCGAGCTCCCTCGTGTGGCGCGCGCCGTGATCGACCAACTGCGCGAGGTAGCGCTCGCTGTCGACGGTATTCTTATCGCAGCCGAGCGTGATGAAGCCGATGTTCACGAAGCGGCGAACGCCGTGGAAGGGACTGGCATGGCCGAAACCTAAGGGCGGACGCTGCACGGACAAAGGCTGAAGACGGACACTGCACGGCCCCGTGTCCGCCTTATCGGAAGTTGCCGAACTTGAGCTCCACGCCGAAGTCCTTCCCGCGCAGCAAGGCGATCGCGCCTTGCAGATCGTCCTTGGACGGCGACGACACGCGCACCTGGTCGCCCTGGATGGCGGCCTGCACCTTCTTGAGCTTCGCCTCCTTGAGGACCGCCACGATTTTTTTGGCGGTGTCGCTGTCGAGCGCCATCTTGAGCTTCACCTCGCGACGCACGGTATCGCCGGCGGCGGGCGTCACCGCACCGATGTCGAGATTCTTCACCGGCACACCGCGCTTGAACAGCTTCCCCTGCAGCACGTCGAACAGCGCGCGCATCTTGAAGTCGTCATCGGCCACGAGCACGAGCATGTTCTCGCCGCGCCGAAAATCGATCGACGCCTTGGAGCCCTTGAAGTCGTACCGTTGGGCAATCTCCTTCTGCGCCTGATTGACGGCGTTGTCGACCTCTTGCAGGTCGACTCCGGTGGTCACGTCGAACGAGGATTGTTGGGCCATGCGGACGTCCGGATGAAAAGGGACGCGCTACTTGGACAAGAGCGCGGTCTTGCCGGCGACGGCGGTGTTGAACGCCGGGACATCCTGCGTCATCACGGCGTGTGTCCGATCGAGCACCGTGCGCAGGCGCGCCGCGAGCTCGTCGTGCACGGCCACGTCGGCCGCCGTCGGCGCGAAATCGGGGTCGCCCGCGACGTCGCCCGCGCCCGAGCCCACGGATCCGGCGAGATAGAGCAGCCGCAGGTACAATCGCATGGGAGCCCGATACGTTTTCTGATCGTTCTCCTGGAGCACCGGCTGCAGCAGCTCGTTCTCGACGCCGTCGAGCTTGTCCTGGAGCGTCTTGGCGTCGGCGAACACGGACTTGAACGACGAGTCGTGCCCGTACATCTCGCGCAGATCCTCGAGCTGCTTCCGCACTTTCTCGATCGCGTTGATCGCGTCGACGGTCGAATCGATTTCCTGATAGACGCTGTAGGCGAGCGCGCTCTGCGCTTGCGCGTCCGCATCCGTACCGCCGGAGTGCGGATCCTTGAGCACCGTGAGCGGCTGCGAGAGCTTCTGGCCGCCGGCGTCGAGCTCCACGGTATAGGTCCCCGGTGCGACCAGGGGGCCTAACACAGGATCCTCGATGCCGTAGTGATAGATGCGCCGCGTGAGCTTCCCGATGAACCGCTTGTCGGTCCAGATTTGCGGATACCCCTTGGGCGTGGTGCGCAACGCGACCGTGTGCGTGCGATCGTAGCGCAGATCCCACCACAGGCGATTGATACCGGCCGCACCGGGTACGGTGAGCTTGCGGACGACGGCGTTCTGCGCATTACGAATCGTGACGTGCACCGAGTCCTTCGTGCTGTCCTTGAGATAGTAATCGATCACCGCACCGTAGGGCGGGTTGCGCCCCGCCGAGATGTCGTCGGGGTCGCCCTTGATCCGATTGGATCCGCGGAAACGATACGCTTGCCTCGGCGCGAACACGTACGCCGACTTGGCTGCGAGCGTCGCGTCGATGGCGCGCAGCGGCGATACGTCATCGAGAATCCAGAAGCCGCGCCCCTTGGTCGAGATCACGAGATCGTCGAAGTGTTCCTGGACGACGATCCAGGTCACGGGCGCGTGCGGCAGATTCGATTGCAGCGGGAACCAATGCGCGCCGTCGTCGAGCGTCACGTACAACCCATTCTCGGTGCCCGCGTAGAGCATGCCCTTGCGCTTCGGGTCCTCGCGCACGATGCCGACGTAGCTGAACACACTCTTCGGAATGCCGGCGCTGATGAGGCGCCACGTGTGGCCGTAGTCGGTGGTCTCGTAGATGAACGGATCGCGGTTGTTCTCCTGGTGCGCGTCGACGGAGATGTACGCGCGGCCCGCGTCGTACCGCGACGGCTCCACGTTGTCGATCGTGCCGCCTTTGGGAAACTCGGCCGACGTGGGCGTGACGTCCGTCCAGTGCGCACCGGCGTCGCGCGTCACGTGGACCTTGCCGTCGTTCGACCCGGTCCAGATGAGGCCGCGCGTGAGCGGCGATTCGGCAATCGCGAACAGCGTGCAGCAGTATTCGACGCCCAGGTTGTCGTCCGTTAGGCCGCCCGAGCTGTGCATCTTGCTCGAATCGTTGGTCGTGAGATCCGGGCTGATCACCGTCCACGTTTTGCCGCCGTCGGTGGTGCGGTGCAGGTATTGGCTGCCCACGTAGACGGTGTTGTGGTCGAACGGCGAGAGTGCCAGGGGTTGCGTCCAATTCCAGCGGTACTTGGCGCTGTCGGCCGGCGAATCGAGCGCGCGATCGGGCCACGGGTCCACGGAGAACGACTGCTTGGAGCGCAGGTCGAATTTCTCGAGTCCGCCTTCGTAGCAGCCGCCCCAGACCGTGGTCGTGTCCACCGGATCGGGATACGAGAAGCCCGACTCGCAGCCGCCCGTCGTTTGCCAGAGCGCCGACGAAATGCCGAATCCCTGGCTGTTGCTGGGACCGCGCACGGCGGTGTAGTCCTGCTCGTTGCCGTAGACGTTGTAGGGGATCTCGTTGTCGACGGCCACGTGGTACATCTGCGCGATGGGCAGCACCACGCGGTGCCACTGGCGTCCGTGCGTGGTGGTGATCTGCACGCCGCCGTCGTCGCCGATCATCATGCGGTCGGCGTTGGTCGGGTCGGCCCACATGTCGTGCGTGTCGCCGCCCCACGGCATGACCTCGGCCGTCTCGCCGCCGTCGAGCGAGCGCATGAGGAAGTTGGACGGGAAGTACACTTCGTTCGGCGTCGCCGGCGAGACCATGATGCGCGTGTAGTAGTGGGGGCGCTCGGCCAGGAGGTGGCTGTAGGACACGACGTGCCAGGACGCGCCGCCATCGTCGGAGCGCCAGAGGGCGCCCTTCCCTTCCCAGCCCGTCTCGATGAGCGCGTACCAGCGGCTGGGGTCGTTGGGCGCGATGGCCACCGCCACTTTGCCTAACGGACCCTTGGGCAGCCCGTTGGTGGCGCGCTTCCACGTCGTGCCGCCGTCGTGCGAGACGTAGACGCCGCTCCCGGAGCCGCCCGAGAACTTGCCCCACGTGTGGATCACGAACGACCACATCCCGGCCACGAGGATGCGTGGGTTCTCGGGATCCATGGCCAGATCCGACGCGCCGGTCGAGTCGTTGACGAACAACACCTTGTCCCACGTCTTGCCGCCATCGGTCGTGCGATACACGCCGCGATCGGGCTCGGCGCCGTACCCTTGGCCCTCGGCGGCGACCAAGACGGTGTTGGCGTTCTGCGGGTCGATCACGATGCGCGCGATGCGTCCCGTTTTCTCGAGGCCCATGTGGGTCCACGTCGCGCCGCCGTCGGTCGATTTATACACGCCGTCGCCGATCGAGACGTTGCTGCGAATGAAGCTCTCGCCCGTGCCGGCCCAAATGATCTGATGATCGGATGATGCGATGGCGATCGCTCCGATCGACTGTGCCGGCATCGAATCGAACACCGGACGCCAGTGGATCCCCGCATCTACGGATTTCCAGATGCCGCCCGACGCCGCGCCGGCGTAGTACACGTTGAGGTTGCCCGGCTCGCCTACGACCGAGGCGACGCGATTCCCCTGCGGCCCGATGTAGCGGAACTTGAGCGCATCGATGTCGACGCCCTGGACGGTCGCGCCACGCGCGCCGGCCTCGGGTGATTCGTCATCATCCTGCGCTGGGGCGCGCGATGAGAGCAGCGCGAGCGCGGCACAGGCGCCCGCGAGAGCGAACACGCGGTACGAGACTCGGAGCATGTGTGGCACTGACGGTTGGGATGTGGTTCGGACGTCCGTGGATCGCTGGATACGTTATCCGCGGGACGACGAGACGCAACACCGGCTAGCGCGGCGCGATCATCGGCACGACGTGGCGCCGATTCCGCCGGTATCGCTTGAAGTCGCTGTCGAGCGTGAGCACGACACTCTGCAGCTCGAGCTCGCTCATGCGCACGAGACAGGCATCGGCAAATGACATGGGCACGCTCGCGTACCGCTGCACGAGCTGCCGGACCGCTGCGATCTCGACGCCGATCTGGAACTCCACGCGGATGATGTCTGCTGCGACGAGCGCGAGCACGGCCTCCGCGCCTCCGTCGATACGCGCCAGGAGAAAACACGCCTCGGACAGGACGGCCTCGCACGTGAACACCGGTGGCGTGACCGTGTCGAGCGCTGCCCTCGTCCACGCGTGATAGTGATCACGCCGATTGAGCAGCGCGACCAGAGGACCCGTGTCGAGAAGAACGCGGGTCACTTCCCGTAGCGCGCCAGGTGCTTTGGATTGGACGACAGGTCGCGCGGCCCCTTGACGCCCGTCGTCACCGCATCGACGGCGGCAGTCACCGACGCGCGGCCGGCGACCGCGTACGCCGCGAGCGCCTCGCGCACGAGCGACGAGCGGCTCACCCTCCGCTTCCGCGCCAGCTCGGTGAGGGAGTCGTCCAACGCCTCCGGCAGCTTGAACGACACGGTTTTCATGTTGGGTTCGGCTCGGGTATTACACTTCGAACAAAAAGGTAATACCATCGCGGCCCGTCGTCAAGCTGCACGCCGTCGGGCCTCGTCGCTCCGGTGGACGCGGAGCCCCATGCCATGCGAGGTGGTCCGTGGCGCTGCCTAACCGAGGAAGGACTCCAACGCCCGCGCGCGCGACACGTGGCGGAGACGCGATAGCGCCTTCTCCTTGATCTGCCGCACCCGCTCGCGCGTGATGCCTAACAACGAACCGATCTGCTCCAGCGTCATCGGCTCCTCGCCGTCCAGGCCGAAATACAACCGGAGAATCTTCGCCTCGCGCTCCTTGAGCGACGACAGCGATTCCTCGATCGCCTCCGTCAACGCCTTCTCGAACGTCTGCTCGTCGGGCGTCGGATTCAGGTTGTCGGGGAGATAATCGAGGAGCTTGTTGTCTTCGCCCGGCGTGAGCGGCGCGTCCAGCGACAGGTGCGTCTGCGAGATCGAGATCGTCTTCGCGACCTCTTCCTCGCTGATGTCCATCTCCTCCGCGATCTCCTCGTGCGTGGGCTCGCGGCCCAACTCCTGGAGCAGCGCGTTGGCGCGCTTGCCGATGCGGTGCAGCGTGCCCGCCCGGTTGAGCGGCACGCGCACGATGCGCGACTGCTCTGCCAACGCCTGCAGAATCGCCTGGCGGATCCACCACACCGCGTACGAGATGAACTTGATCCCCTTCGTCTCGTCGAACTTGTGGGCCGCGCGAATGAGACCGAGGTTGCCCTCGTTGATCAAGTCGGCCAGCGCCACGCCCTGATTCTGGTACTTTTTCGCGACCGACACCACGAAGCGCAGATTGGACCGCACCAGCTTGTCCAGCGCGTCCCCGTCTCCCAGACGAATCCGCTGTGCTAACCGGACCTCCTCATCGCGGTCGATGAGCGGATAGGCGCTGATGTCGCGCAGGTACTGATCGAGTGACCCTTCGTCGAAGGATGCCTTCTTGTTGCCGGTTACGGCCATACGGACGACAGCTCCTGCGGGCGAGCAGCGCAGCCACACGTGGCGGCTCGGTCGGGCATGGGGATCCCGGTGGGCCGGTGGTGCCTCAGTGGATTATCGTTCCGAGCCGGTGCCACCGAATGTCGGTGAGCCACGGATATGAGTGCTTGTCGTCGTGCGCGTAACTGTAGTACACGAACATCGGGCGGCCAATCAAGAGCGTTTTGGGCACGAATCCCCAGTACCGGCTGTCCGACGAAATGTCGCGATTGTCGCCGAGCACGAAGTAGCTGTTCGCGGGGACGATCAGCGGACCCCAGGTGTTACGAGACGGATGATATCCTGCGCTCGCTTCGGCACGCTTGACCAAAAAATTGCGCTGCCAATCAAAATCTGCGAAGGACTGATCGGAGTCGGGCTGCACGTGCACCACGTACGGCTCCGGTTTCGCGACACCGTTCACGAACACCGTGTCGTTGCGCATCTCGACCGTGTCACCCGGCAATCCGATGAGCCGCTTCACGTACGGCGTGACGCGATCCCGCGGCCAGTGGAAGACGATCACTTCGCCGCGTGTGGGTTCGCGGAACGCCGGCATGCGCAGATGTGTGAACGGAACCTCCGCGCCGTACACCGCCTTGTTGACCAGCAGGAAGTCGCCCACGAGCAACGTGTTCTCCATGCTCGCCGACGGAATCTTGAACGCTTCCATGACGAACGTGCGCGCCAACATGAACAACGCCACCGCGATGATTACGGTGCGTGCATAATCGGTGAATGCGCCCCAGCGCCACGTGGTCCGGTTCATCGCGCGCAGCACCTCCGCGCGGTGCTCGTCGGTGACGGACCTGAGTGTGGGAATGGCGACGGGAGCGCGGTCGGTCATCTGCTACGACGAAAGGAGGGCGTATTCAATGATAGACAGCGACGTAGAAGAGCGGCAAGGGGCGCGTCACGCATTGCCCGTGTCGATCTGTGCGCGCTGCAGTTTGCCCGAAAAATCGACGTACCCCACCTTGGTCTCCGAGTAGAACTCGTACACTTCCCAGCCCCCCTCGCGGTGCCCGTTGCCAGTCTGCTTCACGCCGCCGAATGGCAGGTGCGCTTCCGCTCCAATCGTTGGAGCGTTGATGTACGTGATACCGTTGTCCAGCTCGTTCAACGCGCGGAACGCGAGCGACACGTTGCTCGTGTACACCGACGACGAGAGACCGTACTTCACGTCGTTGTTGACCGTGAATGCATCGTCGGGCGTGCGCACGCGAACCACCGACAGCAGCGGACCAAAGATCTCCTCCTGCTCGAGACGCGACCCCGGTTTGACACCGGTGAAAATCGTCGGCTCGAAAAAGTGTCCGCGCTCGAGACCATTGGCCGACGCACGCTTCCCGCCGCAGCGGAGCTCCGCCCCTTCGGTTCGCCCAACTGACACGTAACGCTCCACCTTCTCGACCGCGCTCTGATTGATGAGTGGCCCGACGTCGGTGCCGTCCTTCCGGCCGTCGCCCAACCGCAGCGCGCGTACGCGTTGTTCGAGCATGGACACGAACGTGTCGTGAATCCCGTCCTGCAGGATGAGACGGCTCGTCGCGGTGCAGCGTTGCCCGGTGGTGCCGAACGCACCCCAGAGCACGCCCTCGAGTGCCAAGTCCAGGTCCGCATCGTCGACCACGATCATCGCGTTCTTGCCACCCATCTCGAGCGAGAGGCGTTTGTGCATGCGCCCGCAGATCTCACCTACGATGCGACCCGTCTCCGTCGAGCCGGTGAACGAGATGATCGGCACGTCCGGATGCTGAACCAGCGCAGCGCCCGCGTCCTCGCCGTGGCCATGCACCAGTTGAATCACCTCGGGCGGCAGGCCCGCCTCGAGCAGCAGCTCCACCAGCACCGTCACCGTCTGCGGGACATCCTCGGCCGGCTTGATGATGACGGCATTTCCGCAGAGCAGTGCCGGGAACATTTTCCAGGTGGGAATCGCCATCGGGAAGTTGAACGGCGTGACGAGACCGGCGATCCCGATCGGCCGCCTAAAACTCATCGCCCACTTGTTGCGCAGCTCACTGGGCACCGTGTGGCCGAAGAGGCGGCGGCCTTCCGACGCCGCGTAGTACGCGGTGTCGATTCCTTCTTGTACGTCACCGCGCGTCTCGCTGAGCGGCTTGCCCATCTCGCGCGTCATGAGCGACGCAATGTCGTCCTTGCGCGCGCTCAGGAGATCGCCCACGCGACGCAGCACATCACCGCGTCCCGGCGCAGGCGTGCGACTCCAGATCGCGAATCCCTTTCTTGCCGACGCCACCGCGCGATTGACGTCGTCGGGACTCGAGAGCGGGAACGTGCCGATCACGTCCTTCGTGTCGGCCGGATTGATGTTCTCGAAGGTGGCGCCGGTGCAGCCATCCACCCAGCGCCCGCCAATGAAGTTCTGAAAGGTCATCATGATCCGACGAGTGGTTTGCGGTTCGTGACTCACCCGCACATCCAGATCGCTGGGTGCACAGGGTCGGGTTTGGCGTAGCCGATTCGCGGGAGCACTTGCTGCGCGGCGAGGAGCGCTCCCCAGAGAATCAGGAGCAATGACAGGATGTGGCCGCTCGCGGATCGATGGCGCCAGGTCCAGATGGCACTCCATCCGCCGGCGACGATCACGACGACCGACGCGGCGAGATAGCCGAACAGCCCCATGCCGCACTTCGTCGAGTACGGCCAGAACATGATCGCCACGCCTAACGCAATGGCGAGCACCAGCCGCGCCATCACGCCGAGGGTGGATGTCTTGCGTGTCGCCGGCGCCGGCGCGCCGGCCGGTGGCGCGGCCTTGGCCGGCTTGCCGCCCTTCCCCTTCTGCTGGGGAAGCAGCGCGTCGTCGGACAGCGACTCGAGCTGCTGGTCGATCTTGCGCAGCTCCTTGTCCCAATCCGTGCTCATCGCACCCTCCGCGTCCTCGGATCGCTACGCATGCTCACGCGTGAGCCCATAGCGCTCGATCTTCTTGTACAGGTTGGAGCGCGGCATGTCCAGCAAGCGCGCGGTTTCCGACACGTTCCAGTCGTGTTCCCTGAGCTTCGCCAGCAAGAACGCGCGCTCGGCCGCGTCCTTGAATTCCTCGAATGTGCGGCTCTCGAGGAGTGAGCCGAACGTGCTGCCTTCCGAGGCCCGCTGCCCAACGAGACGCTCGACGTCGGCCGCCGGGACGCGTGGTCCCGACGCGAGAATGAGAATCCGCTCGACCGTGTTGCGCAACTCGCGCACGTTGCCCGGCCAGTCGTACGTGGCGAGCCGCTCGATTGCATCCGGCGTGAACGTGCGCGGCGCCATGCCTTGTTGCTTGGACAGGAGCCCCGTGAAATGCGTGACGAGCAGCGGGATGTCTTCGCGACGCTCGCGGAGCGGCGGCACCGTCATGGGCACGACGTTGAGCCGGTAATACAGGTCTTCACGAAACCGGTTCTCGTGGATCTCGGACTCCAGGTTCTTGTTCGTGGCGGCGATCACGCGGACGTCGACGGCTGTCGCCTTCGATCCGCCGATGCGCGTCACCACTCCGTCCTCGAGCACGCGCAACACCTTCGCTTGCGCGGAGAGACTCATGTCGCCGACTTCGTCGAGGAACAACGTGCCGCCGTCCGCCTGCTCGAACTTGCCCATGCGATCCGCGATCGCACCGGTGAACGAACCTTTCATGTGACCGAACAACTCGCTCTCGATCAACTCGCTCGGGATCGCCGCGCAGTTGACCTCGACGAAGGGATGCGCGCTCCGCGCGGAGAGGCGGTGCACGGCGCGAGCCACGAGCTCCTTGCCCGTTCCGTTTTCGCCGCTGATCAGCACGCGCGCCGGCGTCGGCGCCACGCGTTCGACCTTCTCGATGAGCGAGCGAATCGCGAAGGACTTGCCCACGATCTCGTAGCGCGACTCGACCGATTCGCGGAGGCGGCTGTTTTCTTCCTGCAGGTTGCCGTGCTGGAGCGCGTTGCGGAGCGTGACGAGAATGCGGTCGGTGTCGAGCGGTTTCTCGAGGAAATCGTACGCGCCGAGCTGCGTCGCTTCGACGGCCGTCTGGATGGTGCCGTGTCCGCTGATCATGACGACGATAGCCGCCGCATCGAGCTGGCGGATTTTCTTCAGGGCCTCGAGGCCGTCGATGCCGCCCATCTTCACGTCGAGGAACGACAGGTGCGGCCGCCACTTCTCGAACTCGGCGATGGCGTCGACGGCCGTGCCCACGGCGCGGACCTCGTAGCCCTCGTACTCGAGCAGCTGGCCTAACGCAGCCCGAATGCCTTTCTCGTCGTCGGCCACCAGGATGCGTCGGCTCATGGCACCGTCTTGTACAGGGTGATCTTGCCGTCGTGCACGCGCACGTCGGCGATGTAGCGCGGCACCGCGAACGGCAGTCCGTTAGGCGACGTACCCGCCGGCCGCGGCGCGTGGCTCATCCGCTGCAGGATGCTGGGGATCAAGGCCGATGGCACCGCGATGTCCTTGATGCGCACGCTCGTCACCTGGAATTCGGCGAGCCCGGGCTGGGTGATCGCGAGCGTGCCCGTGAATTGTATCGGCTCACGATCGCTCAACATGCCGGCCACCGGTCCGAACGACGCCGGGCCGCCAAAGTCGGCCAGGCGTACATCGGCGCGAATGGCCAGCTGCTCACCAATCGCCGCTGCTTCGACGTCGGATGCGGACGGCGGCAGCTGCTTCGTGAGCGCATCGAACACGTAACTCGCCAGATCACCCGGCGCCACGTTCGCGAACACGGGTCCGCTGTGCGCGCCCAACCGATCGACCGCGTCGCGCGCGCGCGAGCTGCCCTGGGCGCTGATGGGCTCCCAGTGCACGGCCGACTGGTCGGGGGACGCCAGTGATCCGGTCGCGACGCGCCGGACGACGGGTTCCCACTCGCCGCGGAAGAGCCAGGCCGCCGCGCCGAGCACGACGAGCAGCACCAGGCAGCCGATGGAGCGCAGGCAGCCGCCCATTACGCCGCTCCCGCGAGCTCGAGCACGGCGAGCACGGAATGGCGAGCGCCACGCGGTCCGAGCTCGCTCTGCATCAGGTCGACGCTCCTGGCCGGCGCGGCTGCCCGGAATCGGACGCCGCGGGCGGCGGCCGCGATCGCGCGGGCGTCATCGCGCGCCACGCGGTCTCGCGTACGGCCGAGCGTGACGTGCGGGCGAAACGCGCGCGCGTCCAACGGATAGCCCAACGCGGCGCAGGCGCGCTCGACGTCGTGCTGCAGGAGCTCGAGTTTGGGGTCCGGTGTCACGCCCATCCATACGACGCGCGGCGCGTGAAGGTTTGGAAATGCGCCGAGGCCGCCCACGTCGAGGGTGAACGCGGTGTGGGGCGAGACGGCGGCGTCGAGGGCCGCGCGCAGCGGCCCAACGGACGCATCGGGCTGCTCGCCCAGGAACTTGAGCGTGATGTGCAGGTGGTCGTCGTCGAGCCAGTTCACCGCGTGCTGGTCGGTGGCGTCGCGCATGGCCGCCGTGGCCGCGCGGATGCCGCGGCGGACGGACGCGGGCAGGTTAATGGCCAGAAAGAGCCGCACGGTCGTCCGGTGCACTTGCGAGCTCGAGCGCCACGGTCGTGAAGCCGTGTTGGGCCGCGAGCGCGACCACGGCGCGGCGGAGGTCCGCGTCCCGCAGGCGCTCCGCGGCATCTGCGTTAGGCACGGCGACCACGGCGAGCGCGCCGCGCGCTTCGACGCGCGCGTCCACACCGTGCGCCGCGAGCGCGGCGGCGAGCGAGGGCGCGCTCACGCGCCGGCGGCGCCCAACACGTTGAGCGAACCGGATCGGAACCCCGCGAGATCCACCGACACGCGCGCGAAACCCGCGTCGCGCACGGCGCGCACGAGCGCTCGCAAGCGAGGCGCGGCGAGCCACGTGTCGAGCGCGTCCGCCGCGAGCTCGACCCGCGCCAGATCGCCGTGGTGCCTAACGCGGAGATCGCCCGCGACGCCGAGCGCGCGCAGCGCGGCTTCGGCCCGCGCGACGTGTTGCAGCCGCTCGATGGTCACCGGACTGCCGTACGGCAGACGCGACGACAAACACGGCGATGACGGCTGCGACCACGTCGGCAGTCCGCGTGCTCGCGACAGGGCGCGGATCTCATCCTTGCTGAATCCGAGCTCGGCCAGCGGAGACTCGACGGCGTGTTCGCGCGCCGCCTGTCGGCCCGGCCGCCAGTCGTGCGTGTCGTCGGCGTTGGTACCGTCGACGATCGTGTGGAACCCTCGCTCGTCGGCCACCGCGCGGAGCACGGTCCAGAGCTCGGTCTTACAGAAGTAGCAGCGGTTGGACGGATTCGCGACGTAGCGCGGGTCGAGCATCTCGTGCGTGGTGACCTCGAGCACGGGTATGCCGACCCGCGCCGCGAGTCCACGGGCCGCGTCCCATTGCGCATCGGGATACGACGGCGAGCGGCCGATCACCGCCAGGAATCGCTCGGTACCGAGCGCGTCGAGCGCCACACACGCGAGATACGCCGAGTCGACCCCGCCGCTGAAGCCGAGGATGACGGACGGCCGAGCGGCGAGCCAGGCGACGAGGCGCTGTTCTTTCTCGCGTGCGGTGGTGGTGCTGGCGGGAGAGTCGGCGGAAGACGGGGCGGCCGTTGCCACATCCGCCCTCGCGGCCTCGGTCAGGACTGGCTCCATGCCGAGAAACGTAGAGTCTTGGCCGGCGTGGGCGGAAGTGCGCGAACGATCAGTGCATGACCACGGTGATGGGGTGAAGGACGCTGCCGTCGGGACCGCGCGCGGCGGCATCGAGCGAGTCGACATCCCAAACGACCAGCACGGCGGGGTCGTTGCCGGAGGAGAAGGTCTGGAGGTCTTGCTTCGAGAGTCCCGCTTCCTTGAGGGCGTGCCCGTCGAGCGCAGCCCGATACGGGTGCGTATGCCAGGCGCCGACGAAGTCTCTGATGCTGTCGCAGTCGCCGTCTACGGCAAACTGCAGCTGTCGCATGTTGTGCGAGGGAACGCTGGCGGTGACGAACAGCGTGTCGTGCGAGATGGAGCCTTGCATGCAGCCCATGTACTCGCGTTGTGTCGGCTTGCCGCTGCCGATCATTTGGGTGAGCGTGTTCTCGCCGGCGAGCTCGTTCCAGTGCGCGTTGTTGCGCGTCCAGATCGAGTTCATGCTGTCGCGAACCGACCCATTGATGATGATGGTACCGAGTTGGGGAGGAGAGACGACGTGGCGCGCAGCGATGAGCATGGGGGCGACGATCGCCAACCAGGCTGCGCGCCGCCAGACATTCGGCGGCGGAAGAGGCGAACCTCGGTGAGGCATTGGTA
>DASYXE010000146.1:0-2386 GCA_035935375.1 Gemmatimonadaceae bacterium
GTTCGTCGTGCGCGCCATGGACATTCCTCCGGGCGCGTTGGCGCCGCCGCTGCGACAGGCCCTCGATGCCGCGCGTGGCGCGCCGAGGCTCTCTCTGGCCGACGCCCTCGCGCTGCTGCGCGCATACCAGGTCCAGCGCGTGTATGCCGAAGCCTTTCCGTTAGGCCGAACCATCATCCAAGCCGATGACGCCCGGCGCTACATCATCGAACGCGACGTTCGCGTGCGGATGGCCGATGGCGTGCACATCTGCGCGATCGTCGTGCGGCCGCGCGGCGCGCCACGGCTCCCCGCCCTGCTCGAGTACACCATCTATGCCGACACGGCGGGCACGTTCCGCGAATCGCGCCGCACCGCGTCGAACGATTACGTCGCCGTCACCGGGTTCACGCGCGGGAAGTTGTGCAGCGACGCGCCGAAGGTGGTGCCGTACCGCAAGGACGGCGCCGATGCCGCGACACTCATCGACTGGATCAGCCGACAGCCGTGGAGTGACGGCCGAGTCGGGATGTACGAGGGAAGCTACGAGGGCTTCACGCAGTGGGCGGCGGTCAAGCACATGCCGCCGGCGCTCAAGACGATCATGGCGGGTGCGACGAACGGGCCGGGGATCGACACACCGTATGAGGGCAACATCGCGTGGAACTTCCTGTATCCATGGCCGCTCTACACCACCGACAACAGGACGCTCGACGACTCGACCTACTTCGATCGCGCCCGTTGGGCAAAGCTCGACCACGACTGGTACGCGAGCGGCCGTCCGTACCGCGATCTCGAGACGATCGACGGCGCGCCGAATCCAGTGTTCGACGAATGGATGGCGCACCCCGAGTACGACGCGTACTGGCAGGCGCTCATCCCGTACCGGGACGAATTCGCGCGCGTGAGCATCCCGATACTCCAGACAGCCGGCTACTACTACGGCGGCCCCGGCGCGGTGTTGTACTACTTCCGCGAGCACACCCGGTACAATCCGCGCGCGCAGCACTACCTGGTCCTCGGCCCCTGGGATCACATCCAGGGGCAGCGCGGCGTGGTCGATGCGTTAGGCGACACGTCTACGGTGATCGCCGGATACGAGATCGACCCGGTGGCCCGGATCAGCATCATGTCCGACCTCCGCTACCAGTGGTTCGACTGCGTGTTCAAGGGAAAGCCCAGACCGGCACTCCTCGCGGACAAGGTGAACTACGAGGTGGTCGGCGCGAACGTCTGGCGGCACGCGCCGTCGATTGCCGCGATGTCCAACGCGAGCGTCCGGCTGTACCTGAGCGCCGATCGGGTGGGCAGCCGATACCGGCTCCGCCGCGGCACGCCCGGACCGGATTCGTCCGTCGGCCTAACGGTAGACCTGCGCGATCGGTCGGACGTCGACCGCATCGCTCCCGGCGGTGCCGTCGAGGACACGGCCATCGACACGGCGAACGCCATCGTCTACGTGAGCGATCCATTCCCGCAGGCGACGGAAATCGGTGGGCTCTTCTCCGGCCATCTCGATTTCGTGACGAACAAGAAGGACTTCGATTTCGCCGTGTCGCTGTTCGAGCTCACCAGCGACGGAAAGTACATGCAGCTTCCGCCATTCCAGACACGTGCCAGCTACGATGCCGACATTTCCCACCGGCATCTTCTCACGCCCGGCGCACTGCAACATCTCGACTTCACGAGCATCCGGCTCATCGCACACCGCATGCGCGCCGGCAGCAGGCTCGTTGCGGTCGTCAGCATCATCAAGAATCCCGGGCAGGAAATCGACTACGGGACCGGCGGGATCGTGCGCGATGAATCCATCGCGGACGCGGGCGAGCCGCTGCACATTGCGTGGCGCGCGTCGAGCTACCTCGACATTCCCGTGCGACGCTAGCGCGAGTGCTCCGCCGCCTCGAACGCGGCGAGCATCGCCGCCTCGGACGGAGGATCGAGCACGTAGCGCGACGCAAATTCCGCTGCCCGCGGATACGCCGTGCGTCCCAAGCGCGCAGCCGCGCTCGCGAGGTCGTAGTCCGTGCGCTCAAGCTCGATGCCGGGGCCGAGCCGCAGCCAATGGGCACCGGTCGCGCCGAACGGCATCCCGACGCTCCCCGCATTCACGATCTGCGTGCCATCCAGTCGGCGCTGAAACTGCATGTGCGTGTGTCCGCAGACGATGATCGGCTCGTGCGTCGACGAGAGCATCGGGCGAAGGCGGTCTTCGGGCGTCCGTAGCGTGAAGATCTCCTCGTCACTGTTCGGCGTCGCGTGACAGAAGAGGACGGCGCCGAGTGCGTCGACGTCGATGGTGATGGTCGTCGGGAGCGCAGCGAGAAAATCACGCTGCTGCCGATCGAGCTGCGCGGCAGCCCACACAACAGTGTCGCGAACGGCCGCTGGAACCGATGTGATCGGT
>DASYXE010000147.1:0-7425 GCA_035935375.1 Gemmatimonadaceae bacterium
CAGAATGGTGTGCAGCACGCTGAGCTTCGACTCTTCCTTGGTCTTGAACGACGCCGGGTCGTCCAGCACCTCGCCGTCGCGGTTGCCGAGGATGTTCGTCGAGTACCAGCCTAACAAGCCGAGCATGCGGGCTTTGAGGGCGGGCGCGATGACGGTTTTCATCCACGTCTGGCCGGTCTTGAAGTCCTTGCCCGAAATCGGCACGCCGCGCTCGTTCGCCAGCTGCATCAGCGCCGGCGCGTCCACGGCCAAGTTAGGCGCCCCGTTCGCGAACGGCACGCCTTCCATGATCGACGCCCACGCGTACAGCATCGCCGGCGAAATCGCGTCGTCGTTGCGCTCCATCGCCTTCTCGAACTGGTCGAGCGTCGCGTGCTGCGACGCCGCCTTGATGTACGTCTCCGTCGACGCACACCACACCATCACCAGCCGGTCGAGCTTGTGCTTCGCCTTGAAGTCCCGAATGTCCTGGCGCAGCTGCTCCGCGAGATCGCGCTTCGTCTTCCCCTTCTTCACGTTCGTTCCGGTAATGCGCGTCACGTACCGGTTCTCGAACACCGCCGGCATCGGCGTGATCGCGCTCAGGAAATCGGCGATGGGGGCAATGTGATGTTCCTCGAGCACGCCGGCCTTGCGCGCGGCGGTGAGCGCGTCGTCCGGAATCGGATCCCAGGCGCCGAACACCAGATCATCGAGCGTCGCCAGCGGCACCAATTCCTTGATCAGCGGCGCGCGATTCTCGGTCCGCTTGCCTAACCGGATCGTCGCCATCTGCGTGAGCGAGCCGATCGGCTGCGACAGCCCGCGGCGCACGCTCTCGGTGCCCGCCATGAACGTGGTGGCGACGGCGCCGAGGCCGGGCGTGAGCACTCCGAGTCGACCGGTCGCCGGTCGCGGGACAGGCCGGTTCCCGGCCGTTGAGGAACCCTGCACGAACTATTCTCCTTTGGCGATGACGCGCTTTGCCGGCTTGGACGCGCTGCGACGCATGGCAGCGCTTGCCTCACTCAACGCGCGAACGGTAGGCGGACCAGACTCGTCCCGACGCACGGCCGCGTGAACGGCGGCAATGCGCTGGGCGGCGGTGATCCACGCGGTGACAGTCAACAGAACGATGATGGCAATGAGAACGAGCCCGCCTAGCGCGAGCCCGAAGAACGCCTGCGGCGCCGACAACAACACCACGCGCTCCGGCCGCTGCAGCCATCCAACGTGCACGTCCACGCCCAACGACGCCGCGCGGGCCCGCGTGTACGACGTCACGAACGTTCCGATCAAGCCGAGTAGGCTCACCACCACCATGGCGGTGCCAACCCAGCCCGGCCGCGTCGAGAAAAACACGGCCAATCCTCCCAGCACGAACCCATCCGCCACCCGGTCCAACGTCGAATCGTAGAAGGCGCCGAACGGCGAGCTCTGGTTGGTGCGGCGAGCCACCATCCCATCGAGCACGTCGAACAGCGCCGTCAGTCCCAAAAACCAACCCCCGGTACGGATGTGGCCGGTACCGTAGATGATGCCTCCGGCTACCGAGCACAGCGTTCCGACCGTGGTGATGGTGTTCGGTCGAACTCCTCGGCGGACCAGCCACTCAGCAACCGGACTGATGAGGGCCAGATATCCGCGCTTCAGCCAATCGGGCAGTAGTCTCATTCGGCGGCCGTGCGCACTGCCTGTAACCCCATGCGCCGAACCGACACACCAACCGTTGCCCTCACCCGGCCGCACACAGGCACATGCGCAACGGGCCGGAGTCTCGCTCCGGCCCGGAAATTAGCCGCCGTAAAAGCATCGAGCAACCCGCGCCTATGGCACTTGCCACGTGTACGAAGACGTGAGTGTCACGTCGTCGCGCGTATACGTGTGCGTCCCATCAGCCGTGCGCGCCTTGAGTGACACGGTGGCGCCTGTCCCCACACCTGGCACGCTCAACGCCGACGTGCTGTTCCCCGCGACCTGCCCCGCCAACACATCTGATCCGCCAGTCGTCACGTACACGTTCACCGGCTGCGATAGGTTGTTCGTGACGTGGAATGTCACCGGTGGCGTCGAGGATGTCGACGGCGTGGGTGCCGTCTTCACTTGAACGCTGCGATGACAGCCGACGAGTGCGACGCCCACAAGAAGCGCCACGAGTGCTCTCTTCATTGCGTGTCTCCTCTCGGTAGAAACGAGGATGGATGACGTCGCGTGTTTGGCCTGAGGGCCCGGCCGCGACGTGCGGGAGAATACCGCGTATCACCCGTCATGCACAATGGAGGCCCGACCGGCGAACGACCGCGCTACGATGGACTCGCATCTCGGGAATGGGGAAGCGCTCGCTGTCGCTCGCTTGGGGAAGCGCTGCGCTTCCCCCAGCGCAGCGCTTCCCCAAGCGAGCGCCAGCCAGCGCTTCCCCATTTCCCTACCACTCGCAATCGGAAACCCCAATCCCCCTAACCCTAGCGATACAACTGATACTTCCTCGTTTCCCGCTCGAACCGGATCGTCGCCGGCAGAGACGCGTCGATGAGACTATCGGGATCTGCGCCCCCGAGAAGTGCGGCTCGCGCATCAGGCACGCCGAACAATTCGTCAAACGAGTCGGGACGGATGTGCAGCGAGTCACCGTTTACGCGCGCGACCGCCCAGATGATGGCTGCGCCCAACCGAGAAGTCTGAATGCGGTCGCGATCGGTGATGACAATCTTGAAGCCGTTCACGCTTTGGCCGCCGTACCTCTTATCGGTTGGATTGTGCGGCGTGAATCGCTCCGTCTCGAATTTGACGCCGCCCAAATTGCGGTCAGCCAGCAGGTCGACCACACGCTTCGCATTGAGCCACGGCGCTCCAACCACCTGAAACGCTTCGGGCGTGCCGCGCCCAACGGAGAGGTTCGTCGACTCGAGCCAAACGATGCCCGGATACAGCGTGGCGCTGGCCAGTGTCGGCATGTTGGGCGACGGCTTGATCCAGGGCAGGCCCGTTTGGTCGAACCATTCCTCACGGTGCCAGCCGGCCATCGGAATCACGTGCAGATCCGCGTGCAGCCCGAGCGTGTCATCGTAGAAGCGCGCGAGCTCACCCATCGTGAGGCCGTGCCGCATCGGAATGGGGAAGAGCGCCGTCGGATGCGCGGGACGCGATGGTGTTCCCGTCCCCGCGAACGCAATCGTGCTGTCCAGCACCGGCCCTTCGACGTGCATGCCCGTGATCGGGTTGGGCCGATCGAGTACGATCACCGCCACGTGGTGGCGAGCGGCGGCCGACATGGCGTAGACCATAGATGCGACGTAGGTCCAGTCACGCGCCCCGACATCCTGCAGGTCCACCACGATCGCGTCGAGTCGGTCGAGCAGCGAATCGGGCGGGGCGAGCACGGTGCCGCCGTAGAGCGAATAAATCGGCAGCCCCGTGCGCGAGTCGCGACCATTCGCCAAATTGGTGCGATCCTCCGTGCCGCGGATGCCGTGCTCGGGAGACAGGAGCGCGACGAGCTTCGGAGCCGGCGCCGTTTCCGTTCCCGCCTTCGACGCTCGATACAAGAGATCGATGTCGCTCGTCCCGTGTTCGTCGACACCGGATTGGTTGGTCAGCAAGCCGATGCGTTTTCCCGCGAGCAGCGACGAGCTGTCCCGCAGCAGCACCGTAATCCCAGGCACCACGTGCGTGTATCGCGGCGGACCGCCCATTCCGCTCACGCACGCGAGCGCCATCGCGATCGCTCCCACTTCAACACATCCTCTGCGTAACCGACGATGCATGGCTCGGCTCATTCTCCAATTGGGACGGTGGAAGATACATCGCGCGTGATGCGGCCGCGCCGCGCGCGTGCTCGTGGCCTTGCGATGCTGATGGTGCTCGCGGTGCTGCCACGCGCCGGCGCGCAGACGCTGGTGCCGCATCTTGCGGACGACGCACCCGCCGGAGCGGTACGCGATTCGATGCGAGCGGTATTGGAGCGCGGTCTGGCCGACAAGGCGTATCCGGGCGCGGTGGCTATCGTGGGCAACAAGCGCGACGTCCTCGCGACGGTTGCCGTTGGTCATCAGGACTGGGCGCCGTCGCCCAAGGTCGACGAATACACGATGTGGGACCTGGCGTCCCTCACCAAGGTCATCGGGACGACGACCGCACTCATGCAGCTCTGGGCGCGGCATCGCGTGGATCTCGACGCCCCGGTGCAGCACTACCTGCCGGAGTTCGTGGGGCCGCACAAGGAGCTCGTGACGGTGCGGCATCTCCTCACGCACAGCTCGGGTCTCCCGGGATGGCGACCGTTGTACAAGGAGGCCGCGTCGCCGGCGGACGCGCTACGTCTGTTGTACACCACGCCGCTGGACACGCTGCCCGGCGTGCGCATGGTGTACAGCGACCTGGGCGCGATGCTGCTGGGGAAGATCGTCGAGCGCGTGTCGGGCGAGGCGCTCGACGTGTACCTTCGCCGCCACGTGTTCGCTCCGTTAGGCATGACGTCCACGATGTTCAAGCCGCCCCGGCGACTGCTGGGGCGCATCGCGCCCACCGAGCGCGACCCGTGGCGCGGCCGCCTCGTGCACGGCGAGGTGCACGACGAGAACGCCTACTTTCTGGGCGGCGTCTCGGGCCACGCCGGCCTCTTCAGCACGGCGACCGACCTGTCGCGGTTCGCGCGCATGTATCTCGCGGGCGGCGAGCTGGACGGCGCGCGCATCGTCACCCCGGCCGCGATCGACACCTTCACGCACGTCCAGGACTCGGCCCTCTCCAACCGCGCCCTCGGGTGGGAAGTGCCTAACGGAAGCAATTCCGCCGGCCACCGGTTGTCCCATCGCGCCTTCGGCCACACGGGGTTCACCGGCACCTCGATCTGGATTGACCCCGCGCGCGACCTCTTCGTCATCCTGCTGACCAACCGCGTCGACCCGACGCGCGACAATCCGCGCCTGGGTCCGGTGCGCGTCCAGCTCGCCGACGCCGTCGCCGCGGTGGTCGACGCCCACGGTCCTCCCCCGCCCTCGGCGGCCGGCACTGGAGCCTCTCCATGAAGCTGACCTTGTTCGACTGGTCGCTCGTCGCCGCGTACTTCCTGATCTCGACGTGCATCGGCTTCATCTTCACCAAGAAGGGCGGCGAGAGCCTGAACGAGTATTTCCTCTCGGGCCGCAATGTGCCGTGGTGGTTGGCCGGCACCTCGATGGTGGCGGCGACCTTCGCCGCCGACACGCCGCTCGTCGTGACGGGGCTCGTGGTCGCGAACGGCGTCGCCGGCAATTGGTTGTGGTGGAACATGCTGATGAGCGGCATGCTCACGGTGTTCTTCTTCGCGCGGCTGTGGCGGCGGGCGCGCGTGATGACCGACGTCGAATTCGCCGAGATCCGCTATAGCGGCAAGCCCGCCGCCGCCCTGCGGGGATTCCGCGCGCTGTACCTCGCCATCCCGATGAACCTGATCATCCTCGGATGGGTGACGCGCGCGATGATCAAGATTCTCACCATATCGTTAGGCGTGAATCCGTACATCGCGGTGGCCATCTGCTTCGGCGTGACAATGCTGTACGCGGTCGCCGCCGGCCTGTGGGCCGTGTTGTGGACGGATTTGATCCAGTTCGTGATCAAGATGACAGCGGTGATCGTCCTGGCGGTGTTCGCGGTGCGGGCGGTGGGCGGGATGGACGCGCTCAAGCGCGGCGTCTCGGCGCACTTCGGGAGCGAGACCGCCGCGCTGTCCGTGCTGCCCGTGTCGATGCAGCACGGCTCGATCGCCGCGTACGCGTGGATGCCGCTCCTCTCGTTAGGCGTGTTCCTGTTCATGCAGTGGTGGGCGGCGTGGTATCCCGGCGCCGAGCCCGGCGGCGGCGGCTACATCGCCCAACGCATTTTCTCGGCGCGCACCGAGCGCGATGGCGTGCTGGCCACGCTCTTCTTCCAGGTGGCGCACTACGCCATTCGCCCGTGGCCGTGGATCATCACCGGACTCGCCACGATCATCCTGTATCCGACGCTGCAGGACAAGGAATCGGGCTACGTCCACGCGTTCGTCGACCTGCTGCCCACGGGCTGGCGCGGATTCATGCTCGCCGGGTTCGCCGCCGCGTACATGTCCACCATCGGCACGCAGCTCAACTGGGGCGCATCCTACCTCGTGAACGATTTCTACAAGCGCTTCGTGAACCGGGACGCCGACGACCGGCACTATGTGCGGGTGTCGCGGTGGGCGACCGTCTTTCTGTTCGCGGGGTCGATCGTCGTGACGTGGCAGCTGTCCTCGGTCGAGCAGGCGTGGCGGCTCTTGCTTGCGTTAGGAGCGGGTACGGGCCTCGTGCTCATCCTGCGCTGGTACTGGTGGCGCGTCAACGCGTGGTCCGAGATCAGCGCCATGATCACGTCGTTCGTCGTCGCGATCATCGTGTTGGGGTACGCCGGGCGAATGCTCCACGCGATCGGCCTCGTGTCGCGGCCCGACGCGTTCGTGCCGGCCGTGGTGGCAGAGGGCGGGCCTAACGCAGACGCGTGGGTCATGATCATCACCGTCGCGATCACCACCGTGGTCTGGATATCCGTCACGTTTCTCACGGCGCCGGAACCCCAGGCGGTGCTCGAGGCGTTCTACATGCGGGTCCGGCCCGGCGGCCCCGGTTGGGCACGCATCTCCGGCGCGCTCGGGTTGGGCCGGGAGTCGATCCCGGGCGGCGCCGGCGCGTGGGGCAATTGGGTCGCCGGCATCGTCGCGGTGTACGGAACGTTGTTCGGTACCGGGAAGATCATTTTCGGCTACCCGGAACAGGGCGTGATGCTCTTGGTCATCGCCCTGGCCGCATTCATCTGGATCGCGCGATCGTTCCGGTCGGAGGGCGCCGACACGCCCAAACCGGTGTCCGTCGGAGCTGCGTCGCCGGTTGCGGCAGGAAGCGACGACTGAACGTTCGCTCAGGCACCGTGCTAGCTCCATTGAATCGTCGTATATTGTGGGCTAGCTTTCTGGAAAGCGGGACGGGCCCGCCACTTACACAGAGGTATCGATGAGCACCACTCAGCAACCCGCAGTCACGATCACTGTCACTCCGGACGCGACCGTCGAGGTCAAGCGCTTCATGGAGCAGGAAGGCGTGTCGAGCGAGCAGGGCGGGCTCCGGGTGAGCGTTCAGCCCGGCGGCTGCAGCGGCTTCCGCTACGGCCTGCTCATCGAAGAGCAGTCCGCCGAGGACGACCTCGTTGTTGAGCAAGAGGGCTTCAAAGTCTTCGTCGACCCGTTCTCCGCGCAGTACTTGAACGGCGTCACGATCGACTACGTGTCGTCCATGCAGGGCTCCGGCTTCACCTTCAAGAACCCGAACGCCACGGGCGGGTGCGGTTGCGGAAGCTCGTTTACTGCATAGGGAAGCGGGAAGAGGGAAGTAGGAAGAGGGGTGGAACAACATCAATGATCGCTCGGCGAGAGTGCCCGGTGCTTGAACTCTCGCCGCA
>DASYXE010000148.1:0-4085 GCA_035935375.1 Gemmatimonadaceae bacterium
GCCGTCCTTACCAGCGCCCTGCAGTTGTCGATGCACCTTAACTTCGATGGCATCGACATGAAGGCGCCCTGGCTCATCGTGAACGCGCTGCTCCTGATTCTTCTTCTCACCAACTGGAGGCGCTTTGGAGCCCGCAACCAGGCGGTTGGCGCCTAACGTGCGCTGCCGTGCGGGTGGGCAGCCCGTGCTTCTGCCGTCTCTATTTCGGAAGCAGGAGGTCATGCGCAGGCTCAATCTCTCCCTCGCACTCGTCGCCTTCGCCGGCGCCCCGCCCCGGCACGCACTGCCGTTGCGCCACGAGCGCGCCGTGGCAGCGAACGCGGCGCCGATGCGCTTCGAGATTTCGTTTCCCGCGTCGGCGCACGACCAACCGATCACGGGGCGCGTCTTCCTCGCCGTTAGTCGCGATTCCGCGCCGCCTCCGATCGCCGATGCCGGCTCCTTCACCAGCAGCACGCCGCTCTTCGGACTCGACGTGAATGCCCTGGCTCCCGGCCAGGCCGCTGTGATCGACGACTCGACGCCCGGATATCCCACTAAATCGCTCCGCGACATTCCTGCGGGCGACTACTGGGTGCAAGCGGTGATGAACGTCTACACCGAATTCCATCGGGCCGACGGACACACGATCTGGGCGCACATGGATCAGTGGGAGGGTCAGAACTTCACGTCCTCGCCGGGAAATCTCACGAGCGATCCGCAACGCGTGCACATCGATCCCGCCGCCGGCGGTACCGTCCAGATCTCACTCACCCACGTCATCCCGCCCATCCAGATGCCGGCGGATACGAAGTGGGTCAAGCACGTCAAAATTCAGAGCGCGCTGCTCACCAAGTTCTGGGGGCATCCGTTCTACCTCGGTGCCACGGTGCTGCTGCCGGCGGGTTATGACGCGCACCCGAACGTCCGATACCCCGTCGTATTCGAGCAGGACCACTTTGGGTTAGGCGCGCCACTCGGCTTCAATCCGGACAGCGTCCCGCTGCCGCCCAAGTACAAGGCGCTGTTCGCATCGTACAATCTAGAGACGGGATGGGTGTTCGCACGCGAGTGGGAAGGGCCGCACATGCCACGCCTGATCGCCGTCACCTTCCAACACCCGACGCCGTACTTCGATGATTCGTACGCCGTCAACTCGGCGAACAACGGTCCGTACGGCGACGCGATCATGACCGAGCTGATTCCATACCTCGAGTCGCATTTCCGGATGATCGAGGCGCCGTATGCGCGCGTCCTAACGGGCGGGTCCACCGGCGGGTGGGAGTCGATTGCGCTCCAGATCTACCATCCGAAGTTTTTCGGTGGGACGTGGACGCTGTATCCAGATCCCGTCGACTTTCACCACTATGGAACCTTCGACGCGTACGCCGACACGAACGCGTTCGTGGACGATGCACCCGGGATCGCACCGTTCAGTCCCATCAGCACGTGGTATCATCCCGAGCGGATGGTGATGCGCGACAACGATGGGCAACCGTGGCTCAGCATCCGCGACATGAGCCGCCTCGAAGAGGTGCTCGGCAGCCATGGACGGTCGGGCGAACAATTCGAAGCGTGGGAATCCGTGTACGCTCCGGTCGGCGCAGACGGCTATCCCGAGCCGCTGTGGGACAAGACAACCGGGCACATCGATCGTTCCGTGATCGACTACATGCGCGACCACGGTTACGACCTCGAAGCGTATCTGGCGAAAACCTGGAAGACCGTGGGGCCGGACCTCGTCGACAAGATCCACGTCGACGTCGGCGACATGGACAACTTCTATCTGAACCTGGCCGTGATGGACTTGCAGCGCTTTCTCGAATCGACGACGGACCCTCATGTGCCGGGCGTGTTCCGCTACGGACGTCCCGAAAAGGGACACGGATGGCAGCACGCGTCCAACGCGCAGCTGCTCGACGAGATGGCGGCTGCGATCACCAAGCATGCGCCGCCCGGCACCAACACGCAGGCGTGGAAGTACTAGGCTTCTCGAGCGTCCGCCTAACGGTAGGCGACCGCGGCTCGGCGTGCTGCGGGCGCCCGCTGTGGGCAGACACGCGTACCCTCGCAACGGCCCACGCAGAACGCCCGAGCAGATCAATGCCTATCACACTGTCCGATGACGCACAGAAACAGGCGATCGCGTCGATTCGTCGTTACTTCGCCGAGGAGCTCGATCAGGACATCGGAGACCTGAAAGCGCGGATGGTCCTCGAGTATTTTCTCAAGGAAATCGCACCGACGGTGTACAACGGCGCGATTGCCGATGCGCAGACCTATGTGCGCGATCGATTGGCGGACCTCGACGGCGCTTACTCGGCGCCCGAGTTCGCCTACTGGCCGCGTGCGACCGTACGTCGTCCACAACGAGACGAGCCGGGGCAGCGGGGTGCCTAACGAGCACTGAACCCGTCGCCGTGACGACGAGGCGCGTCGCTGCGATCTCGGCACGCGTGTTGGTGCTCGCCCTTGCAGTCGTGGCGTTGCGCCACCAGCTCGCCGGGTTGGACCGGGCCCAGGTCGCAGCCGCATTCCGACAGTACAATGGATCACAAATCGCACTGGCGGCTCTGTGCGCGGCGGCCAGCTTTGCGACGCTCGGCCTCGTCGAGCTGCTCGCTCTGCGCTACGCCGAGCGCGGCGTACCAAGGATGGTACCGCAACGCGTGGCGCTCGCGACGTCGTTCGTCGCGCACGCCTTCAGCCAGTCCGTCGGGTTCGGCCTCCTCACCGGCGCGGCGGTCCGCCTCCGCGCATACCCGAAGTACAACGTCGACACCGAGACGTGCGCGCGGATCAGCATCTTCGTCAGCACGACCACGCTGCTCGGACTCTTCTCCCTTGGCGCGATCGCCTTACTCACCACGCCCGGGTTCTCGCGGCTTGGCTGGACCCGCGCCGCAGCCGCGTCACTCGGCGCAGCCATGGCCGCGCTGACCGTCGCATACCTCGCGTGGTGTGCGTTAGGCGATAACAGAGGCATCGCAGTCGGCCAATGGCGACTCACCCCGCCATCTCCGTCGATCGCGGCAGCGCAGATGCTGTTGGCGGCTGTCGACTGGCTCGTGACCGGAACGGTACTGTACTCGCTCCTGCCGCATGGAACCGTCGTGTCGTTCGGCGGCTTTCTGGCGGCGTACCTGGTTGCACACGCGGCGGGCATCGCGAGCCACGTACCGGCCGGCGCAGGCGTTTTCGAGGCGGCATTTCTCGCATCGATCGCGCCCGGCGCCGCGAACGCAGAGCGCGCCGGACTCGTCGCGTCGCTCCTGGCCTACCGCGTGCTGTACTACGCGCTTCCGTTGTGTGCCGCGGCCGCGCTCGCCATGATGAGCGAGCTCGGGCGGCGACACCGTGGAGCGTCGTGATCGGTCCCCAGCGAAAACATTGCGTGCCAATAGATCTCGAGCCACCTGTTCACCGCAACCGTCTTCACGAGTCGCACACGTCCGCGTTGCGCCGCGCGCGCAACACTCGGACATCCGGCGCCGCACCCTCCCGGCCCGAATGGCTCATCGACAACGCCGACGCATACGCTCGCCTGCTCACGTCGATAGCAGGCGCACGCCGCTCCGTGTGGATCACGCAGCTCGCGTTCGATGCGGACTGCGTGGCGTACGCGCACGACGCGGCCCACGATCCTGCTCGGCCTAACGGAACAGGGGCCGACACCGTGCTCGCCGAGTCGCTGCTGTCACTCGTGGAGCACGCCGCGGTGGACGTGCGCATCCTGCTCAACGCGTCCGCCTTGCTCAATACCGCCCGGGCGCTCGGGGAATACGTCCGGCGCGCGCTCGCCGCGCGCGCGCCGGTCGCCGGCCGCGTGGCCGTGCGCGGCGTGCGCCGGTTCCCGAATTTCCTCCACGTCAAAATGGTGATCGTGGACGGAGCGGAAGGCTTCCTCCTCGGCTCCCCGTTCGTGAACAGCTACTGGGACACGCCGCGCCACCATCCAGTGGACACGCGCCGGCCGACGCGCGAGTTGGGCGGCCGGCCGCTGCACGACGTGTCGGTTCGCCTAACCGGCGATGCCGTGCGCCATCTGGAGGCGTGCTTCGTCGAGTTGTGGAACGCGTCCGGCGCGACGGAGGGCGGCGATGCAT
>DASYXE010000149.1:0-1722 GCA_035935375.1 Gemmatimonadaceae bacterium
AAGCAATCGCCGGCCACGATGTAGTCGCGAATTCGCTGGACGTCGTGCTCGAATCGCTGGCGCGAATATGCGGACACGCCGTGCGCCGGCGGCGCGCAGGGATCCAGCGCGAGGGGTGGGAGCACGCCCGGCGCTTGGAGCCGCGCGATCACCGCATCGATCTCGCGCTCCGCCTCGTCGTACAGGCGGCGGCGCCCCGGCGCATCGACTCCGGCCGCGACGGGAACCGCCACCACGACCCGCGCCTGCGCACGCAGGTTGTCGAGGATGACCAACGCGCGGGTGAACACGAACACCGCATCCGGCACCTCCACCGCCCGGCGCGGTGGGTTAGGCAGGCGCTCGAGGAGCCGGACCACGTCGTAGCCGAAGAAGCCGACGGCGCCGCTCCAGAAGGCGCCGAGCTCCGGGACGTCCGCCGGCTCGAATTCCGTTAGGCGTGTGCGCAGGTCGGTCAAGGGGTCGGCGGGACGACGCGCGGCGACCCAGCCTCGTTCGGGCGTCCAGTCCTCCACCACGCCGTCGGTGAGCCGCCACGCTCCACGCGGCTCGGTGCCGAGGAACGTGTACCGGGCCCAGGTCTCGCTGCCGGCCGGCGCCGACTCGAGCAAGAACGCGAACGGCTCGCGCCGCAGCTTGGCGAAGGCGGACACCGGCGTGTCGGCGTCGAGCAGACAGTCGCGCCACACCGGCACGAGTCCGCCGCGCTCGGCGAGCGCGACGAAACGGTCGGGACTCATCATCGCGTCGCTTGCCGCCTGAACATGAGGCCGCGACATTTCTCGATCATGCTTCGGTTCTCCGCGGCGCACGCCGCCGCGCTGTGTGTCCTGGTGGGTCTCACGACCGCCGTACAACCCGCCGGCGCGCAGGCATGGGATGACCCGCGCACGATGGCGCTGGTCGAGCGCGCAACGAAGGGCCGCGCCGAGCAACTCGCCGACAGCACACTGGTGGACTACCACGCCACCGCGCACGGCTATCTCACGTTTCTGGTCCAACTCGGTCAGGGCTTTCCCGATCCGCCGTCCGTCGTGAAGTCGGACGAGTTGGCGCTCCAAGTTTACTGGCGGGCGCCCAATCTGAGCAAGCAGATCATCGAGGGCCGTCGCGACACGCTGCTCCTGCCCACGGACATCCGGTATCACCAGGACCACTTGGGCATCGTCCAGAACAACTTCCCCAACTTCATTCGCCTGGGTGAAGGCGACGAGGTGCGCGACGTGCCGCACCCGCTCTCGGCGGACGGGCTGCACCTCTACGACTTCGCGATCCGCGACTCGCTCGCGATCCGCCTCGCCGGACGGAACCGTTTCGTGTACGAGGTGGCGGTGCGTCCGCGGGACGAGAGCGCGGCGCGCTTTGTCGGCGCGGTGTACATAGACACGGCGAGCGCGCAGGTGGTGCGCATGGCGTTTGCGTTCACGCATGCCGCGTATCTCGACAAAGCGCTCGAGGACATCTCGATCGTGCTCGAGAACGCGCTGGTCGAGGACCGGTACTGGCTGCCGTACCGCCAGGACATCGAGATCCGGCGCACGGGGACGTGGATGCAGTTTCCGGCCCGCGGCATCATTCGTGGCCGGTGGGACATCTGCTGTTACGAGATCAACGCGCGGCTCGCGCCGACGTTGTTCGGCGGTCCGGAGATCGTCGAGGCGCCGCCAACCATCACATCATCATATCATTGGACCGGCCGCATTCTCGATTCGCTACCCCCGG
>DASYXE010000150.1:0-4534 GCA_035935375.1 Gemmatimonadaceae bacterium
GTTTGAGAGAATGGCCGTCCACCATTCGCCCGGCGTTAGCCTGCGGCGGCCGGTCAGCCTAGTCCCCCGCTTGAGCCGAGCGTCCGGGAGAAAGGAATCGCCCGCGTGGCTCGGCGCTGCCTCCGACCCTCGCGCCGCTCGACCGGAGCCAACCCGATCGGCACGCGGTAGCCCGGCCACACTATATTCTGGCGCGGGCCCGAGCCGAAAACCGCCCCGCTGCCGGTCCACCTTTCTCGAGCACGTTCGGAATGACGCTCGAAGGAGAAGCCACACGTGTCAGCGGCGAGCGCTCGTACGGACTCGGACACCGTTCCCCGGCCAGGCCGAGTTCACGTCCTGGGCGCGGGCCCCGTGGGACTCTTCCTTACCGCGTTGCTCCAGTCGTCGGGCCGGTACGCGGTCCACCTGTATGAAAAGCGGCGCGACTACACGCGGACGAGGATGGTGCAGCTCGCGCCGTACCTCGTGGCGGATTCGGTCGCGAGCTACTGCACCGACTACATCGATCAAGAAAGCGTCCCGGCGATTTTCGCACCCGAAGAGATCGACGAGGGTCTCGCGTTTCGACAATCCATTCCGCCGGACCTCATGTCGCTGCTGCGCGGATGGGCGCAAGGCTTCTGCCCCCTCAACGCCATCGAGCGTTCGTTGAGTGATCTGATCGACGCGCGACAGTCACACCCGGTGCACCGCGCGACGGCCCTCGTCGCGGCGCAGGACGCGATGGCCATGCTCGAGCCGGGGGACATTGTGGTCGATTGCACCGGCAAACGGTCGGTGATGCGGGATCAACTCGTGCCCGGCTCCGGCCTAACGGAGGAGGGCGCGAACACCTTCCAGATTCGCCTCGAATATGCGCTCGTCGTCACCTTCCTGTACGGCCAGGCATACGACTGCAACGAGTCGTGCAAGTACTTCAAGAACGTCGACAACCGGCGCTACAAATTCATTCCGGCGGTGAACCGCACGTACCACGATGGCAGCATGAGCCACGTCACGGGCATCGTCAACATCTCCGCCGAGGACTACGAGCGGATGCCGGCACAATTCGACGGCCAGTGGCTGCGCGACCACTTCCCGCACGTCGCGGAGTCGATGGACCGCTTCATCGACAAGATCAAAGCGGAGACTCACGGAGAGATCGTCGGGGACCTGGAGATCATCCGGATCCCGCTCGATCTGTACCGCGCTCGCAACGCGACCAGTCGCGACTGGTATCGCATGGGCGCAGGTGATCACCCGCTCACACGGTCGCCGGTGTTCCTCGCCGGCGATTCGGCCATGGGGTCTCCGTACTTCCAATCCATTTCGCTCGGCTTCGAGTGCGCAATGTTTCTCGCCGGACTGCTCCTCTCCGAGAATCTGCCGCTCGGCACCCTGCTGGATCGGTACGAGCTCTACACCTACCAGCAGTGGCTTCGCGTGTACATGCGCAGCAAGATGATCAAACACAACAAGGATCTCTTGGAGTGCGTCGGTGACACCACGGCGCTCCTGGAAAAGCTGCACATCTACTGAACACGGAGCGCGCTAGCTTGGATCACAGACCTACGCAGCTCACACGTTCACGTCCACGCCGGACAGTATAGCCGCGACGCGAGGTATGTCGGACCGTCGCGAGAGATCGAGCACCGGCGCGTCGGCCGCGATCACCGTGAACCTCATGCCCAACACCTCGATCGCGTACTGCACCGCGAGCGGCAGTTCCAGCTCACCGCGTGGCGACGGCTGCACGTCCCGGCAGGCGCGGAAAAACTCCGATGTCACGCGCCACACATTCATGCTCACCGGCATTTGGGCGGCAAGGCGCTCGAACGATGCGGCATCCGGCTTCTCGATCACACGGCGCAACGCCGCGCCGGGTCCGACGTCGAGCAGCGCGTAGGCGGCCATGCGGTCCTCGGAGATGTTGCCCTTCCCGACCAGGCCGTCGCGCGCGAACCCGATCGTCGCCGCTCCGTTAGTCACGCGCAGCCGCGCCAGCGCCTCGGCGGGGTAATAGTTGTCGGCGTTGAGCACCACGAACGGCTCGCCCTGCGTGAACGCCTCGGCCGCCAGCACCGCATCGGCGGTACCGATCGGCGCCGACTGCACCGCGAACGACACGCGGACGCGACGCGGCACGGACGTGCGCGTGTAGTAGTCGCGCATCGCGTCGTGTTCCGGCGCCACGACGAGACACACGTCCGTGAACCCCGCGTCGGCGAGCGCACTCAGTACATAGTCGAGAAACGGCCGCCCGACGGGGATCATCGCCTTGACGCCGCGGTCCGCCGCCGCCGACTGCGGCGCGCCTAACGCAACGCCGTCGTCGGCCTCGCGCATCCGCGTGCCCAACCCGCGCGCGAGGATCACGGCCTTCGTGCACGGCCGCTCGGCCGCCACCGCCGACGTCACCACGCCGGCCAGCTCCGGCCGGTCGGCGGTCCAGATACGCCGCACCACGCGCCACAACACGGCGCCGCTCGCCACGAACGCCACCAGCCAGACGAGCGACTGCGTGAGGCGGCCGTACACCACCGCCCCGGTGCCGAAGAGCCCCGCGTACACGAACACCACGCCCGCGGTCCAGCCGAGCATCATCTGCGGCAGGCTGTCGGGCGACGGCGGGATGTGGGACGCCGAGCGAATGCGATTCCAGCCGGGCCCGGCCGGCCGCGTCAGCTCGTAGAACCGCAGCAGCGTCGCGTCGTCGGCCGGCCGCGTGAACAGTGTGACCGTCACCCACACGACCGTGGTCACCGCCACCGTGGTGAGGAGCGGCACCGGGTCGGCCACCGCCGCGCCTAACTTGCGCGCCACGAAGAACGCGATCGACACGGCAAACGACGACACCATGGCCGAGATCTCGCTCCAGGCGTTGACGCGCCACCAATACCATCGGAGGAGATAGATGAGCCCGGTGCCCGCCCCCACCGACAGCAACAGCTGAAACGCCTCGCTCGCCGTCGACAGCAACAGGGTGAACGAACCCGCTGCGATCATGAGGATCGCGGTGAGCGAGCGCGACGCCCACAAATAGTGCCGCTCGCTCTGACCCGGTGCGATAAACCGCTGATAGAAATCGATGATCAGGTACGACGAACCCCAATTGAGGTGGGTCTCCATCGTCGACCGGTAGGCGGCGAACAGCGCGGCGATGATCAACCCCTTCATGCCCACGGGCAAGAGCGTGAGCATCGCCGGATACGCGAGGTCGTTGCCGATGAGCGCCGGGTCCACGTGCGGCATCGCCCGGTGGATGTCGCCTAACGTCGGAAACACGAGCATCGAGCACAGGGCCACGATGATCCACGGCCACGGGCGCAACGCGTAGTTGGCGACGTTGAACCAGAGCGTCGCGCCCAACGCATGGCGCTCGTTGCGCGACGCCAGGATCCGTTGGGCAATGTAGCTGCCGCCGCCGGGCTCGGACCCCGGGTACCACACCGACCACCATTGGATGGTGAGCGGAATGATGAGCACGCTCACCGTGAGCGACGTGTCGTGGAAGTCGGGTAACAGGTTGAGCGTGCGCGGGCTGACCTTCGACAACATGCCCGACAGGCCGCCCACTTGCGGCTGGTGGAGCGCCACCACGGCGGCCGCGATCACGCCGATCATCGCCAGCGCGAACTGCACGAGATCGGTGGTCAGCACACCCCACAACCCGGAGATCGACGCGAAGAGCACGCACGCGGTGCCGGCCACGAGCACGGTCTCGAGCCTGCCCCACCCCAACATCACGTTCGCGATCTTGATCGCGGCGAGCGTCACCGTCGACATGATCATGATGTTGAAGAAGAGTCCGAGGTACACCGCGCGGAATCCGCGCACGAGCGCGGCAGGCCGGCCCGCATACCGCAGCTCGTAAAACTCGAGATCGGTGAGCACGCCCGACCGTCGCCACAGTTGGGCATAGAAGAACACAGTGGCCATTCCCGTCAGCAGGAACGCCCACCACACCCAGTTATAGGACACGCCGTGCGAGCGTACGAAGTCGGTAACCAAGTTAGGCGTGTCGGTGCTGAACGTGGTGGCCACCATCGACGTGCCCACCAGCCACCACGGCGCCGATTGGCCCGACGCGAAAAACTCGGCCAGCCCCGATTGCGACCGCCGGATGTAGAAAAACGCCGGCAGATAGCAGAGCCCGAGACTAACGGCGACGATGATCCAGTCGAGGGTCGTCAGTCGCACGTCAGCCGCTCACTGGTCCCGGCCCGCCTTCGACCCGAAACCGATTGCCTCGGCTCATCCGAGATCGTCAATCCGAATGGGCTGCAAGCGGCCGAGGTTCGCGAAGAAATATTGTCCGTTCTGGCTGAACTGAACATTGAAGAGATCCAGCCGATCCTCTCTCTGCCGGTGAAAGTTGGGCATCGTGCCCTGAAATCCAAGATCTCTCAGCACAGGGACGACGCTCCGCTGCATCGCATCGCGCACGTGCTTGGATCGCCGAGCGTCCCGAAGACCCGCCTGATGCATGTTGTACCTCCATAGCGAACGCGCAGCCCTCACACGGACGGCCGCCTGGCAAAAGCGCGTGATG
>DASYXE010000151.1:0-4532 GCA_035935375.1 Gemmatimonadaceae bacterium
TCGCCGGTGAACCCGAACCGCGCGAGATGACTGAGGAGCGCGCCGCGGCCCCAGAGAGGTCTGAGCGCCACGATCACGTTGATCAGCGATTGCCCGGGCGGCACCTGCGTGAGCTCCTGCCGATAGTACGCCGCGGCGATCGATGCGCCTAACCGAATCGTTCCACGCTCGAGCGGAAGCTCGCCGAGGGCGGCGCGCAAGAGCGACGACTTCCCGGCGCCGTTGGCACCCACGAGACCAATCACATCGCCGCGACGCACCGTCGCCGAGAAATCCTCGATGAGCGTGCGGCCACCTTGCGCCACGCTCGCCCGCTCGGCTACGACGACCTGGTCGCCGCCGCGCTCGCCGGCAGACAGCCGAAACGCCATCACATCTTCTTCGCTCGGCGGCGGGCTCAACCTCGGCATGCGCTCGAGGCGCGTGCGCCGTCCCTTCGCTTGGCGGCTGTTCTGACCCGCGATGTTCCGACGAATGTAGTCCTCTTCGCCGGCGATGACGCGCTGCTGCTGCGAATACGCCCGCTGTTGCGTGAGCCGGCGCTCGTCGCGTTGTTGTACGAACGCGCGATAGTTCCCGGCGTACGCGAACGCGCGGCCGTCTTCCAAATGCAATACGTGGTCGACGACGCCATCGAGAAATGCGCGATCGTGGCTGATCACCAGCACCGTTTCGCCCGCGTCGCGCAAATATGCCTCGAGCCACGACGACGTTTCGAGGTCGAGGTGATTCGTCGGCTCGTCGAGGAGCAGGACATCGGCTGGCGTCACCAGTTGACGGGCCAATGCAACGCGTCCGCGCTCACCGCCGCTCAGCGTCTCGACCGACTGCGCGCGCGCTTGCTCCGGATCGAAACCCAGTCCGTGCAACACCGCGTCGACGCGGGACGAGTAGGTATAACCGCCCTGATGCTCAAATCGCTCGAGGTCGTGTGCATAGGCGTCCAGATCGTCCGCCGTGACGCGATCGCCCAGTCCGCCGATCCGCTCGGCTTGCTCGCCTAACGAAAGCTCGAGTGCGATGAGTGATTGAAACGGCGCGGCCACGGCCTCCCACACCGTGCGCGCGTCGCCGAAGTCGCGCAGCTGCTCGAGCAGCGCCATGCGCAGTCCGCTCGCTCGGCTCACGGCACCGGTCGACGGCTCCATCGTTCCCAGAATCAGCCGGAACAAACTCGTTTTCCCGGAACCATTGCGACCGATGATGCCCCAACGTTCGCCGGCGCTCACCGTGAACGTCACGTCCGAGAGGAGCTGCTCGGCTCCGAACGTGATCCCGACTTGCGCCATCGACAGTTGCGTCATGTCGCGCGCGAACGGTCGATCACGAGCCGGCGAGCCACGACGCCCACTCCGATTCCGCGAGGCCGACCGAGAGCCGCTGCTGGTATCGAACCAACGGCGTTCGCAGCAGCAACGGTTCCTCGACCAGCAGAGCTAACCATCGGTCATCGGACAGGCCTGCGGCGCGGAGTCCGAGATCCGCGTAGCGCCGCGACTCAACGTCGACCAACGCCGACACACCGAACCGTTGCACGAAACGCGTAAGCTCACCGCGCGATGCCGCCCGCTCCGCGAGGTTCACAAAATGCGCCCGCACCCGGCGCTCCGAAAAGAACCGTTGCGCTTTTCGCGTGTCCGCGCACTTGCGCGTGCCGAAGATCTGGACTTCCATGCCTGGCCATCGGGGAGCGAGAATATGTGCGTGCACGGAATCTATATGGTCGACACGTCGCGCTCAGCCGCGTGAGCGCTCCACTCCGTTATCGCGCGGCGTGGTGGGTGCCGGGTGCCCATCTCCGCACACTGTGGGGGAAGATGATCCGCTCCCAGCAACAGGTTCACACGCGACGCGAGCGATGGGACACCCCGGATGGCGACTTCCTGAACATCGACCGACTCGATGCACGCGATGGACTGGCACGCTTGGTGATCCTCCACGGCCTCGAGGGTTCGTCGAACTCTCACTACGCACGCGGCCTGCTCGCCGCGGCACGCAGTCGAGGTTGGGCCGCTGATGTTGTCATCTTCCGATCCTGCGGCGGCGAGCCCAACCGACTGCTGCGTTCCTATCACTCGGGGGAGACCGGCGATCTCGATTTCGTGCTCCGCACGCTGATCGCGGCGCAACCGGACCAGCGGATCGTACTAACGGGGGTCTCCTTGGGTGGCAACGTTTTGCTCAAGTGGCTCGGCGAGCAGGGCGAGTGCGCGCCGCCTCAGATCGCCGGCGCCGTCGCGGTCTCTGTGCCATTCGACCTTGCGCGCGGGTCGAAGCATCTGCAGCGCGGGCTCTCCAGACTCTACGAGTCCTATTTTCTGCGCAGCCTGCGCGCCAAGGCGTTAGGCAAGGCCGCTCGATTTCCCGGGCGCCTCGACCCCGTCGCCGTCGCGCGCGCGTCCACGCTCTGGGACTTCGACGATGCCGTCACGGCTCCCATCCATGGATTTCGCGACGCACGCGACTACTACGAGAAATCGAGCTCCATCCGATGGCTCGCACGGGTGCGCGTTCCGACGCTCCTGCTCAATGCAGTCGACGATCCGTTTCTCCCGTCGTCCGTGCTCGATGAGGTGCGGGCGATCGCGCGAGCGAATGCCGCATTGCACGTCGAGTTCGTCGACAAGGGGGGACACGTTGGATTCATCTCGGGCGTCGCTCCCTGGCGGCCCGTCTACTATGCGGAAGCGCGCGCGATCGAGTTCCTCGATCGCGCCGTGCACAGTGGAACCGCACAACGGTGACAACCGCGACGCCACACGAAACCCGTCCCGCAGCGCCCGCCGACTGGCACCGCGAGCGCGCCGAAGAAAGCGCGAGGCAGGCTGCCGTCGTCTCTGACGCGGCACGTCGCATCGGACGATTTCGCCTAACCGCCTTTGCCTTGTTCGTGCTGGCCTGTGTGTGGGCCGTCACGCCGGCTGCGCCGCTCCCCTGGGCATCGTTGATTGCGGCCGTCGTCACGCTCGCCGCATTCGCGCTGCTCGTCCGCCGCCACCGAGAGAACCGCGCCGAGTTCACGGCGCTCGAGCATCGTCGCATCTACCACCAGCGCGCCGTCCACCGGATCGCGCGCGAATGGACCGACCTCCCGGTGCCGCGCACCACCGCCGACATTGCCAACCATCCGTACGCATCGGACTTGGCGATCACCGGACCATCGAGCCTGCTCCAATTGCTCGATGTCACATCGTCCGCTCCGGGCCGCCCAACTCTGGCGGACTGGCTCCTCGGCCCGCCGCCACCAGCCGTCACGATCGCCGCTCGCCAGCTCGCCGTCCGCGAGCTCGCTGCTCGAGACGATGTCCGCGTGGAGCTCGGCGTCCTCGCGATCGGTGTTGGCGAGCTCGATCCCGGGGCGCTCGAGCGCTTTTTCGCCTGGTGCGAAACCGAAGGCTCGCTCGCCGACCGACACACGCTGCTGTGGGTCGGACGCGCACTCACCGGCTTGATCGTCGCCGCAATACTTCTGCAGGCGGCTTCAATTCTTGCCAATCCCTGGTGGCTCGCCGTCGTGCTCGCGGCGCGCCTGTTCCGTGTTGCGGTCCGACGCAGCGCCCAGGACAGCAGCGCCATTCCAGGAATTTCGTTCACTGCGTTAGGCGGGCACCGCGCCATGCTCGCCGTGATCGCCGGGGCGGCGTTCGATACGCCGCGCCTCGCGGCCCTCGTTGGAACGCTCCGCGAAGCGCCCGGCGCTGCGGCGGCTCTCGGCCGTGTCGAGCGCATTGCGGCATGGGCCGAAGTGCGTCAGTCGCCAATGCTCCACTTCGCCCTCGACTGGTTGTTCTTGTGGGACTTCCACGTGGGTGCGGCGTTCGACAACTGGAAGCGAACAGCCGGTCGACACGTGCGTGGTTGGTTCCGCACCCTCGGTGAGTTCGAAGCTCTCACTGCGCTCTCGACGCTCGCCCATGACCAACCGCACTGGGCCTTCCCCGGCGTCCACGACGACGCACCTGTGACGCTCGAGGCCGCCGAGCTCGGCCACCCGCTCATCGCCGATGCCCAACGTGTGGCCAACGACGTCACCGTCGGTCCTCCCGGCACGTTCCTCCTCATCACAGGATCGAACATGTCGGGCAAGAGCACGCTACTGCGCGCCATTGGCGTCAACTGCGTGCTTGCACAGGCGGGCGGACCGGTGTGCGCGTCGAGCTACCTCTCACATACCCTGCGCGTGTATGCAAGCATTCGCATCGAAGATTCGCTCGCCAACGGCGTCTCGCTTTTCATGGCAGAGCTTCGGCGCCTCAAGAGCGTCGTCGATGCAGCGCGCACAGACGTGGCAGGGCAACCGCCCGTTCTCTACCTGTTCGACGAGATGCTGCACGGCACTAACTCCTCGGAGCGACGCGTTGCCGCCCGTATCGTCCTCGAACATCTTCTCGAGGCCGGTGCGATCGGAGCCGTGACATCGCACGACCTCTCACTTGCTTCAGCGGAGCCAATCCAGAGTGCAGCGCGCTACGTGTCATTTGCCGATTCGATTGACCGGACGAGCGGAACACCAGTGCTGCACTTCGACTATC
>DASYXE010000152.1:0-8369 GCA_035935375.1 Gemmatimonadaceae bacterium
TGACTATTTCCGAGTGCTGCGTCTGCCGATTGTGGCGGGGCGGATTCTTGACGGCGACACGGCTGCACATACGGCGATGATCAGTACGGAGATGGCTCGTCACTACTGGCCCAACGCGAGTGCGTTAGGAAAGCAGTTCCGGTTTGGCCCGGGCGGACCGTGGCAGGTGGTGGTGGGCATCGTGCGCGAAACACAGGCACCAGGTGAAACGATGCCGCTTCCGTATCAGCTCTACGAGCCGTTGACACTCGGCAGCGGCCGAATGTTGATCATTCGGACCAGCGGCGCGTCGCCGAGTCTTGTCGCGTCAACAACGCATCTCGCAACAGCCATCGATCCCAAAATCCGGGTGGAGGGGAAGGCGATGGACGCGGAGTTCGCGGCGCTCTTTGCAGGGCGCCGATTCACGATGCTGCTGTTGTCCGTGTTCGCCGTATTTGCGTTAGTACTCTCGGCGGTGGGCCTCTACGGCGTGATCGCCTACTCGGTTGTCCACCGAACTCGAGAGATGGGAGTCCGGCTGGCGCTTGGCGCGAGCCCAACGGCGATCATCCGGCTTGTCGTCCTCGACGGCGCCAAGCTGGCGGGTGCAGGCTTGGTGGCCGGGGCGATCCTCACGCTCGCTCTCAGTCGTGTCGTGCGGTCGCAACTCGCGGAGATCGGCCGGTTGGATCCGGCGCTCTTCGTGCTGGTCGGCGTCCTCATGGCGGCGGCCGCCCTGGCCGCTGCGTTCGTACCGGCGCGTCGTGCCTCGCGCGTTGACCCGGCAATCTCGCTGCGCGCGGATTGAGCCGATCGCGCGCCGCCGCGATCGAGGCGGTTACTTCCAGCGGAAGAGCTTCAGCGCCACAAGGAAGCTGATCACCAGCCACGCCAGTGTAATGCCTAACTCGCCGGCCACGTGCGCGAGGCCGGCGCCCTGCAGCATGTTCGCCCGCAGCGCGTTGTTCACCGCCGTCAGCGGCAGCGCCTGGATGAAGGGCTGCATCGTTTTCGGGAAGTTCGACGCCGAAAAGAATACGCCCGAGAACACCCACATCGGGAGCATCACCAGGTTCATGAGGCCCGATGCGCCTTCCACCGTGCGCGCGCGCGACGCAACCAAAAGTCCCATCGCGCCGAACGTGAGCGACGCGATGAGACAGATGAACGCGAGCTCGAGGTAGGATCCGCGCAGCGGCACGCCGAAGATCAGCGCGCCGAAGCCCAGCAGCGTCACCACCTCGAAGAACAACATCGTCAAGCGCGACAGCAGGAACGACGCGAGGTACTCGGGCTTCCGCATCGGCGTCGCGATGAGGCGCTTGAGCAGTTTCTTCTTGCGCGCGTCGACGATCGCGAAGCCGATGCCCCAGATGCCGCTGCCCATCAAGTTCATGCCTAACAGACCGGGGATCACGAAGTCGATGTAGCGCGAGCCGCGCTCGCGGACGTGCTGGTCGGCCACGGTGACCGGATCCCGGCGCCCGGCGGCGCGTTGCACCGCGGCATCCGCCACCAGACGCGCGGCGCGAGCTTCGGGCCGGGTGTCGTCGTACCGATACGACACGGCACCACCGCCCTGCGGCGTGATGACCAGCGCGACGTCGCCGGTTCGGAGCGCGCGCGCAGAGGCGCTGTCGTCCAGCACGTCGACGGTGAGCGACGAGTCGCTCCGTAAGGCGGCGGCCAACGGGCCGGCGCCCGGCGCTGTAGACAGCACGGCCACGTGTTGCTTCTCGGCGGGCCGGTTGCGGAAGGCAATGCCCAGACCGGCCGCGAGCAGCACGGGGAACACGAACACCCAGAACACGGCTTCCGGCTCGCGCAGGAACTCGCGGTAGCGCACGAGGGTGAGCTGCGCCAGGGAGCTGTCGCGGAGCCGCCGTGGGCGGCGCGGTGCCGGCGCGGTGCGTTCGGGCGCTGGAGGTGCGAGCGTCGTCTCAGTCATCGCGCAAATGGCGTCCAGTGAGAGACACGAAGACATCCTCGAGCGTGGCCGAGTGCGTCTGCAGCTCGTTCATTTCGATACCGCGCTCGTTGAGCGCGCTGAGCAATGCCGGCACCGCACGGTGCAGCTCGGCGACGTCGAGTTGGAAGCCGCCGTTTTCGGAGCGCGCGTCCAGCACGCCGTCGATCGCGCGCAACGTATGCAGGTCGATTCTGCCGGCGTGCGCGGCCGAGAACGTCACCACGTGCTCGGCGCGTCTCGCCCGGATCAGCTCGCGCGGGGTGCCGAGTGCGATCACCTTTCCGTGGTCCATGATCGCGACGCGGTCGCAGAGCCGTTCGGCCTCATCCATGTAGTGGGTGGTGAGGACGATCGTGCGGCCGGCGGCGCGGAATTGCTCGATGAGCTCCCAGAGCTGGCGCCGCGCTTGCGGGTCCAGTCCGGTGGTCGGCTCATCGAGAAACAGCAGATCGGGGTCGCCGACGAGGGCGCATGCGAGCGCGAGGCGTTGCTTCTGCCCACCGGAGAGGCCGCCGACGCGGGAGTTCTGCTTTTCCTCGAGCTGGACGAGCGCGATCACCTCGCTCACTTCGCGGCCTTCACGGAAGAAGGATCGAAACAGGCGAACTGTTTCCTCGACCGTGAGTTTCTCCGAGAGTTGTGTTTCCTGGAGCTGAATGCCCAATCGTTCGCGGAGCTCGCGGGGGTGCTCGGTCCACCGGCGGCCGAGGACGATGACGTCGCCGCTGTCGGGGGAGGTGAGGCCCTCACAGATCTCGATGGTGGTGGTTTTGCCGGCGCCGTTCGGTCCAAGGAGCCCGAAGCACTCACCGGCGCGCACGTCGAGATCGAGGCCGTCGACGGCGACGACATCGGGGTACGACTTGCGGAGTGCGCGGAGCGTGACCGACATGGGGCGCGGACAGGGGAGAGGGACGGGAAATATAGCGGGGCTGGGGAGGCGGGAAGGGGGAAGTGGAAGAGGGGTGTGGGGCAACTCGCGCTGGTGGCGAGCGAGCCGCCAAATTCGGGGCGAGGTTGAGGGGCGGCAGGACATTGGATATTTTATCCCATGCGCTCGTCCGACGAGGCCGCCTCGCGTCGAGCGCTTATCGTTAGGCAACGAGCGCGCATGACCCACGCCCCATCACGTTCCACCATCCGCGCGGACGCGGCGCCGGGGACCGTCTCGCCGCGTCCGGCGGGCGGACCCATCGAG
Source organism: Gemmatimonadaceae bacterium (assembly GCA_035935375.1). Lineage (GTDB taxonomy): Bacteria > Gemmatimonadota > Gemmatimonadetes > Gemmatimonadales > Gemmatimonadaceae > JADGGM01. The sequence continues at coordinate 3,150 of DASYXE010000152.1, forward strand.
CGATTCACGCTTGCCGGCGCGACCCTGCAAGCGATCCGCGAGCGCATTCTCTCCGGCGCCTACGCCGAGGGCGATCCGCTGCGGCAGGACGCCATCGCCACGGAGCTCGGCGTGAGCCGCATTCCGGTGCGCGAAGCGCTGCGGCAGCTCGAGGTCGAGGGGTTGGTGACGTTCAGTCCGCATCGCGGCGCGGTGGTGTCGACGTTTTCGATCGGCGAGATCGAGGAATTGTTCGAGTTGCGCGCGCAGATCGAAGCGGACCTGGTGCGTCGGGCGGTGCCGAAGATGGCCGCGGCGGATTTTGCCCGCGCGGATGACATCCTGGACGCGTACGATGCGGCGTTTCGTGCGCGCGACGTGGCGGCGTGGGGCGAGCTCAACTGGCAGTTGCACTCGACGATGCTCGCGCCGGCGCAGCGGCCGCTTACGTTAGGCATCGCGGCGCGTCTCCACCGCCACGCGGAGCGCTATGCGCGGATGCAGCTGGCGCTGACGCACGGGGAATCGCGGGCGAGCGAGGAGCATCGCGCGATCGTGACGGCCGCGCGGCGTCACAACGGCGACCGGGCGGCGCAGCTCATGGGGACCCACATCACGGGCGCCGGGCGGTCGTTGGTTCGGTTTCTTCGCGAGCAACGGGGCGAGGCGTGATGACGGCTGCGGTGTTGGCCGATCTGGTGGCGGGCGAGTTCCGCCCGACGAACGGCGGGCGCACCCTCGCCTCGCTCAATCCATCGGATGCGTCCGACATCGTGGCCCTGGTGCCCGAGGGGACGGCCGACGCGGCGCGCGCCGCGGCGGACGCGGCGGCCGCTGCGTTAGGCAAGTGGCGGGCGCTGACCGGGCCGGCGCGCGCCGAGCATCTCTACACCTGGGCGGGTGCGATCGCGCAGCGTGCGGACGAGCTGGCGCGCGCGATGGCGCGCGAGGTGGGGAAGCCGATCGCCGAATCGCGCGGCGAGGTCGCGCGGGCGGTGGTGATCCTGCGGTATTACGCGGGCGAGGCGGTGCGGGCCGTGGGCGAGGTGATTCCATCGCAGGCGCCCGGCGCCCTGCAGTTCACGCTGCGCGAGCCGTTAGGCGTCGTGGCCCTCATCACGCCGTGGAATTTTCCGCTGGCGATTCCACTGTGGAAGGCCGCGCCGGCCCTGGCGTTCGGGAACACCGTGGTGCTCAAGCCGTCGGAGATGTCGGCGCAGGTGGCGTCGCTGCTGGCCGAAACGGCGATCGCCGCCAAGCTCCCGCCGGGCGTGTTCAACGTCGTGCACGGCACCGGGCCGAACGTCGGCACGCCGTTGCTGCAGCATCCGGCCGTGCGCGGCATTTCCTTCACCGGATCGAGCGCGGTCGGCGCGCAGGTGGCGGCGCTGGCCGCCGGACGCAACGTGCGATTCCAGACCGAGATGGGCGGGAAGAACGTGCTGATCGTCGCGCGCGACGCCGATCTCGACGCAGCGGCCGCGCTGGCAGCGTCCGGCGCGATGCGCTACGCGGGCCAAAAATGCACGGCGACGAGTCGGGTGGTGGTCGTGCGGGATGTGGCGCAGGAGTTCCTCGCCCGCCTGCGCGCCCAGATCGAGCGGCTCCCGTTAGGCCCGGTGGATGACCCGGCCGCCGCCGTCGGCCCCGTGATCAGCGCGCGGTCGCGCGACGCGATTGCGCGGGCGCTCCGCGAGGGCAACGCCGAGCGCCTGTTCGGCGGCGAGCTGCCTGACGATCCACGCTTCGCCCGCGGGTTTTTCGTCGCGCCGCTGGTGATTCGCCTGGCAGATCCGGATGCGCCGCTCGCACAGCGCGAGCTGTTCGGCCCGGTGTTGGGCGTGTTCGAAGCCGACGATCTGGACCAGGCGATCGCGTTGGCCAACCGAACGCCCTACGGGCTCAGCGCGTCGCTGTTCACGCGCGACATCCGGTCGGCGCTGCAGTACGTGCACCGGATCGACGTCGGCCTCGTGCGTGTGAACGGCGACACCACCGGCGTCGATCCCCACGCGCCCTTCGGCGGCATGAAAGGATCGAGCTCGGGCAGCCGCGAGCAGGGACCGGCGGCGCGCGAGTTCTATACCGAGACCAAGACCGTTCAGATCAACCCGTGACTCCAGCGATGCGCATCAAGGATTGGCGCGGTGTGTTCCCCGCGATCACGACGCCGTTTCGCGACGACTTGAGCGTCGACCACGAATTCCTGTGCGAGCACGCGGCGTGGATGGTCGCAGAGGGCGCGACCGGCATCGTGCCGCTCGGTTCGTTAGGCGAAGCGCCGGCGCTGGCGTTCGACGAGAAGGTGCGCATCCTCGAGACGTGCCGGACCGCGCTCCGCGCGGGCACGCCGCTCATTGCCGGCATCTCGGCGTCGAGCACGGCGGAGGCGGTGGCGCTCGCCAAGGAAGCGCACCGCGCCGGCTGCGACGGGTTGATGGTGTTGCCGCCCTACGTCTACCAGGGCGACTGGCGCGAAACGAAGGCGCACGTGACCGCGGTGATTCGCGCCACGCCGCTCTCGTGCCTGCTGTACAACAATCCGATCGCGTACGGAACCGACTTCCTGCCCGAGCACATCCGCGAGCTCGCGCAACACGACAATCTGCACGCGGTCAAGGAATCGAGCGGCGACGTGCGGCGGATCACGGGGATCCGGCAAGCGGTAGGCGACCGGCTGACCATTCTCGTCGGACTCGACGACCTGGTGGTGGAAGGCGTGGCCGCCGGCGCGGCCGGATGGATCGCCGGCTTGGTGAACGCGCTACCCGCGCAGACGATGCGCTTGTGGGAGCACGCGACAGCCGGCCGGTGGCGCGAGGCACGGGCGCTGTACGACTGGTTCCTGCCGCTCCTGCGTCTCGATACGACGCCCAAGTTCGTGCAGCTCATCAAGCTGGTGCAGCGCGAAGTCGGGAAGGGCAGCGCGCGCGTGCGGCCGCCGCGCCTGGAGCTCGAGGGCGATGAGCTGGAGTCCGCGCTCGCGCGGATTCGCGCGTCGCTCTCGTCGCCGGACGCGCGCGTGTGAGCACGCGAGCGGGTGCGATCGACGCCATCGAGGTGGTCGACTCGCACACAGAGGGCGAGCCGACGCGCGTCGTGATCGCGGGATGGCCGCAGCCCACGGGCGCCACGATGGCCGAACGGCGGGAGTCGCTCCGGCGAGAGCAGGATGCGCTGCGCCAGGCGGTGATCCTCGAGCCGCGCGGACACGACGCCGTGGTCGGCGCGCTGCTCACGCCCCCCGTCAGTCCCGGCGCGATGACGGGCGTGGTGTTCTTCAACGACGTCGGCTACCTGGGCATGTGCGGCCACGGCTTGATCGGGGTGGTACGCACGCTCGAGCATCTCGGGCAGATCGGGCCGGGTCCCGTGTGTGTCGACACGCCCGTTGGGCCGGTGCGCGCGGAGCTCGCGCGCGACGGTTCGGTGTCGCTCGAGAACGTGCCGGCCTATGTGCATCGGGACGGGGTGTCGGTGGAGGTGCCGGGTATCGGCGGCGTGCGCGGCGATGTCGCCTGGGGCGGCAACTGGTTTTTCCTAACCGAGTTGGACGGGGCCGAGCTCTCGCTGTCGCGCGTGCGCGAGCTGACGCAGACGACGATGGCTATTCGCGACGCGCTCGCGCGCGGCGGCATCACCGGGGAGGGCGGCGCGGCGGTCGACCACATCGAGCTCTTCGGGCCGCCGGCGCGCGCCGACGCGGACAGCCGGAACTTCGTCTTGTGTCCAGGCGTGGCGTACGATCGATCGCCGTGCGGCACCGGGACGTCGGCCAAGATGGCGGCGCTGCACGCGCGCGGCGCGCTGCGCGCGGGCGCGCGGTGGCGGCAAGAGAGCATCACGGGGAGCCTGTTCACCGGCTGGGTAGACGAGCGTGCGGAGGGGCGCGGGGTGATTCCCCACATCCAGGGCCGGGCCTTCGTGACGTCGCGGGCCACGCTGCTCTTCGACGCGGCCGACCCGTTTCGGTTAGGCATCACCCGAGCGTGAGGCACGCGGCAGGGCTCGGCGCGCGCCGCGCGGCGCGGCCGGACGTCGTGATCGTCGGCGCGGGCGTCGTGGGAGCGGCGTGCGCGCTCGCGCTGGCCCGCGAATCGCTCGACGTGGTCATCGTGGATGCGTCGTTCGCGGGCGGCGGCTCGACCGCGGCGGCGATGGGCCACCTCGTCGTCATGGACGATTCGCCGGCCCAACTGGCGCTCACCGCCTATTCGCGCGCGGTGTGGGAGGGGATGGCGGCGGAGTTGCCGGCGGGCTGCGAGTACGAGAGGCGCGGCACGGTGTGGGTGGCGGAGCGCGAGGAGGATCTGGAAGCGGCGCGCGCGAAGCACGCCGTGTACGCGGCGCACGGCGTCGTGACGGCGGTCGTGGACGCGGCCGAGCTCGCGCGCCTCGAACCGGCGTTGCGTCCCGGGCTTGCCGGAGCGCTCGTCGTTCCCGGCGACGGCGTGCTCTACCCGCCTAACGCAGCCCGGTGGTGCGTGGAGCGCGCGGTGGCGTTGGGCGCCACGCTGCGCGAGCGGTGCGAGGCGGTCGCGATCGGTGGGGGCGAGGTGCGCGTGCGCGGCGCCGACGGCGTCGAGGAGGTCATCTCGGCCGGCGCGATCGTGGTGGCCGCGGGCATCGACGCGCCGAGTCTCGTCCCGGAGCTGCCGGTCATCCCACGGAAGGGTCACCTCGTGATCACCGATCGCTATCCGGGCCTGTGCCATGCGCAGCTCGTCGAGCTGGGCTATCTGCGCAGCGCGCACGGATTGGGCGGCGAATCGGTGGCGTTCAATGTGCAGCCGCGCGCAACCGGCCAGCTGCTCATCGGCTCGTCGCGCGAGCTGGTGGGGCGCGATGGCGCGGTGAACCATGCCGTGTTAGGCGCAATGGTGCGGCGGGCGATCTGGTTCGTGCCGGCGCTGGCGCGGTGCGACGCCATCCGCGTCTGGACCGGGTTTCGTCCGGCCACGCCCGATGGTGTGCCGCTCATCGGCCGGTGGGACGCCCTGCCCGGCGTGTGGATCGCCGCCGGGCACGAAGGGTTGGGCATCACGACGGCGCCGGGCACGGCGGCCTTGCTTGCCGCGGACATCATGGGTCGCGCGGCACCGATCGATCCGGCGCCGTATCGTCCAGCGCGCGCGATGCGCCGCGTCGCCGACGCGAAGGTAGAGGAGCCGTCGTGCCGCGCGACGTGACCATCACCGTGGATGGCCTCCCGATTGCGGCGCCGGAGGGCGCGACTCTGGC
>DASYXE010000153.1:0-1807 GCA_035935375.1 Gemmatimonadaceae bacterium
GTTGGTCGTGCCGTTGAGGTCCGTGGCGCCTAACGCTTCGGCGGCCGGGATGTAGCGGTCGTTGTGGTTCTCGCTGCCCGCGAACATGAGGTGCTCGAACAGGTGCGCGAAGCCGGTCTTGCCGAAGACTTCGTTCTTCGAGCCGACATGATACCACAGATTCACCGCGACGATCGGCACGGTGTGGTCTTCGTGCACCAGCACGGTGAGCCCGTTGCCGAGCACGAACTTGGTGTACGTGATGTCCGGTACGCCGGGCGTGGCCGGCGACGGAGCATGTGCCGCCGCGGGTAGCGGCTTGGTGGACGGTTGGTTCTGCGCCGCGACGATGATCGGGGCCAAAAACATTGCGGCGGCAAGCCCCGCTGAACGCATCACGTGCATGGGAACAGCCTCGAAGCGAGGGGAGACACGATCCGGCACCAGGCGCGATCATGGGTGCGGCCGGCGCGTTTCTCAAGGGCGCGCGTGCCCAACGGATGACTTCTAACGGTTTGCGGACAGAACCGACCGACCGGCCTCAGGCGTCGGCCGGCGGACTCACTCGCTCAGACTGTGCGCGGGATGCACGCGCGCGGCACGCCAGCACGGGATGAGGGCGGCGGCAATCGATGCCGTGACGAGGAGGACGGCGACCGACGCCAACGTGGCCGGATCGCCGGCCGGCACGCCGTAGAGCACCGCGGCGAGCAACCGCGCGAACGCCACCGCGCCGCCGACGCCGATCGCGACACCGATGCTCGTTAGGCGAACCGCGCCGCCGGCGACGTACGAGACGATGTCGCGCCGGCTCGCGCCGAGCGCCATCCGCACGGCCAGCTCGCGGCGGCGCTGCGCGACGCCGTACGCGATCACACCGTACAGGCCGACGACCGCGATCAGGACGACGATGATCGCGAACGTGTTCACTACATCGGCGATGAGCCAGAACGGCGAGATGTGCCGCGCCTCCATTTCGCGCATGGTCATCACGTCGCCGACCGCGGCGCGCGGGTCGACGCTGGCGACGGCGAACCGGACGGGCTCGCGCATGGCCCGCGGATCGCCGGCGGTCCACACCTCGAGGTCCATTGCCGTGGACGGCGCCTGCGCGGCGGCACGATAGATCTCGTCGCGCATCGACTCGTCCAGGCCGCCGTGGTGGACATCCGCCGCCACGCCGACGATCGCCCACGGCACGGAATCGATGACGACCGTTCGTCCCAACGGATCGACGTTCGGCCACAGGTGCGACGCCATGTAGTGATTGATGACGGCGACGCGCTGCGCGCCGGTATCCGCCCGGTCGCCCGCGTCGATGCTGCGGCCGCTCACGATCCGGATGCCCATGGCGCGGAAGTAGTCTCCGGTGATCCGTTGGTCGTTGGCCGTGAGCGGGCTGCCGTTGGGCTGCGGCGGACGCCCCGGTACCGAGAAGATGGTGCCCCACCAATTGTTGCTCAGCGGCGTGGTGCTCACGACGCCGGCCGCGAGCACGCCAGAGGTGTTGCGAAGGCGCCCGTCGAGGCGCGACACGAAATCGCGCGCGCTGCTGTCGCTCGTCCCGCGCGGCAATGACAACTGCATCGTGAGGACGTGGTCGAGGCGGACGCCGGGGTCGCCGTTCACCATGTTGCGCGCGCTGCGCGTGAGCAGCGCAGCCGCGCTCAGTACGATGATGGCGACGCTCACCTCGACCACGACGAGCGTCGAGCGCAGGCGCGTCCCATGTGTGTCACCGGCGGAGCCGCGTCCGCCGCCGGCCAGCACGGCCGATAGCGGAACGCGCGTCGCGCGCACCACGGGCGCGAGCGCGAACAGCAGCGTC
>DASYXE010000154.1:0-7692 GCA_035935375.1 Gemmatimonadaceae bacterium
TGAGCATGCTCGCGCTGTTTGCGCTGTGCTGCGTGGCATTCATCGCGGTGCGGCTGCGCAAGCTGTCCGCGCAGAGGGCCGACGCGGCCGTGCGCGCCGCCGCGACACTCGCCGAGCTGCACCTGGTGACCAAAGAATTGAGGGCGCGCCAGGAGAACGAGCCCCCGCACGATGCCGGTCTGTCGCCCGGCGAGCGCCTCGTGCGGCGGTATCCCGGCGCGTCCGCGCCAACACGGTCCGAGTGAGCGCGAGGCACACCGAAATGTCCCTTACTTTGGTTTAGGCATGCCGGAATTTTTCCCGCGACGCACGATCGAGTTCCGCGCCATCGAGCTCAAGCTGCCGCGACGCGTCTCGTTGTCCCTCATCGGCATGGCGGCAGTGACGGCCGTGCTCGTGCGGCTGCTGCGTTTGCTGGTGTTGTCGAACCGCACCCTGACCCTCTGGGAGATCCTGCCGATCTTCGCCGTCGGCTACATCATTCTGTTAGGCATGACGGCCGCCTACCTCGGCAACCATCCGGTCCATCAGTGGGTGTGGCGCGCCCCGCTGTTCGCGGTGCTCGAGAGCGTCGCCGAAGCGCTGGCCAGCGCGGTGCTCATCTACCTGCACGTCGAACGGATTGGACAGGCGCGCGCCGAGTGGGCCAACTGGCTCCCGATGTCGCTCACGACGCTGGTCCGGCGCGGTATCACCATCGTGGTGTTCGCCCTCGTGCTTGCGTTCGTCGTCCAGCTCGTGCGGAGCACCCTCATCGAGAAGGAACGCGGCGAGCACGAAAAGCGCGCGTAAGCGTCGCGCTGTGCGCGTGTCCGACTCCGAGCGCGAGTCGGTTCACGTGTTATTTTAGAGCTTTCGGGTAGCGTGTGGGTGATTCGGAAGAGTTTGTCGCGATCGGGCAGCGAGAGCTGGTGCAGCGGAGCATCGCCCGTCGACACAGTCCTCACGGGAGCTGGCCCTCGCATGGCGGGCTTCCTCGCTCTGTTGATACGGATCAAATCGGATAACGACACGGATAAGAGCGGATTGCTCGGCTGCTCGGCGCACAGGGCGTTCACGTAGTCGGAGTCGGTTGTTGTCATGGACCTCACTCCGCACTCTCTGGTCAGCGGATTGATCGGTTGCTCGCCCGTCGCCCGCCGTCACCAACAACAACGGCCACGACTCGGCGCCAGAACCTCGCCGCCACCACCGAGCGATCCGTTCTTATCCGTGTCGTTATCCGATGTGATCCGTGTAAAACAGAGCGAAGAAGCCCACCAGGCAGGGCCGCCGGCGACCAGAACGATCTGCTTCCTCTCCGCGAAGCGCCTTATTTTGCTTGAAGACGCGGCGTTCCTCTTGCTCTCGACACGTGCCACCAAAACCTCGTAGCTCAAAGTCCCTCATCGTGGTTGGCGATCGTGTTCTCGTCGCGCTCGAGGAGGGCGAAGAACGCAGCAAGGTGGGACTCTATCTGCCGCCGACGGCAGTCGACAACCAAGCGGTGCAGGGCGGCCGTATCACGGCCACTGGCCCAGGGCTTCCGATGCCGGATCCCGGCGAGCTGGGCGACGAGCCCTGGCGCACCGCGCGCCGCGAGACCCGATTCGTACCCATGCAGGCGCGAGTCGGCGACTACGCACTGTTCTTCCGTAAGGCGGGCGTCGAGATCACGTTCGAGGGCGATCGCTATCTCGTCGTGCCGCAAACCGCTATTCTTGCGCTCGTTCGCGACGGGAGCCACGAGGACGACCTCTAGCCGCCGCGACATCACTTGAGGACACGAGACATCATGCCGTACGATGAACGATTCGTTACCCCGATGCGCGAAGAGCTCACTCGGCTCGGCGTGCGCGAGCTGCGCACGCCGGCGGAGGTCGACGCGACATTGCGAGATGCCCCGGGCACCACGTTGGTGGTGGTCAACTCGATCTGTGGGTGTGCCGCGCGCTACGCGCGTCCTGCCGTGGCCCTGGCCCTCGAGCATGAGCGCGTTCCGGACACACTGACCACCGTGTTTGCCGGGCAGGACCTCGACGCCACTGCCCGGGCGCGCAGCTATTTCACCGGATATGGGCCGTCGTCGCCGCAAATCGGGCTCCTCAAAGACGGCAAGCTGGTCTACATGCTCGAGCGGCACCAGATCGAAGGACGGAGCGCTGCCTCGATCGCGCAGGACCTGGTCGCGGCCTTCGACGCGCACTGCTGATTCCAGATGTGCATGGCACATTGCCTGCACGCGCCGACCGTGTAGCCAGGGAGCTCGAGCCATGCCGCCTGAGCCGGGAAACCACATCGACCGAATGAGCGCGTCGCAGGCCGACGGCAGCGCGCTGCCCGTGCGCGCCACCGAAGCACCGGATCGTCTCGCGCCGCGTAAGCCTCAGCTATCGGACCTGCACAGCATGCGGGCGGAGCTCGAGCACCGGGTACGTGAGAAGCCCGGCCTTGCGGTCCTCATCGCGCTCGGCGTCGGCTATGTGATCGGTCGGGTGCTCCGGAATAAGCGGGGGATCTGACACGCCCCGGCCCGCGCTGTCGCGTCCGCACGCCTCGACGCGCGTGGAGCGCGGCGAACCATGATCCGCTTAGTCCCGTACCTGGCCGCACTCCAGTGGATCGGCGGCATCATCCTCGCATCCAGCGCCGCGGACCGCGCCCACGATTTCCGGCAACAGGGTGCATGGCCGCGTGCGATGGCACGCATCGCGTTCGCGCTGTTCGTCATCGCGGCGGTCCTCATGCTGCTCACCGCGCCGTTCCTGGCGCGCTTCGTTGGGCGACTGATTCCGGCGTTCAGCGATCCGGCGCCGTGGCGTTTGAGCGTCTTTCTCACGTTCTGTCAGGCCGGTTGGATCCTCGTGCTGCTCTCGATGGGTTGGACGGGACTCTTGGGCCTCGTGAGTCGAAAGCGCGCAGCTCGCGCAGAGCTCGAACGCCGGCGCGAGCGCGCGCAGGGACGGAGCGACCAAGACCGCCGCTGAGCGCCGCCCTCATCCGGCCGCCGCGCCGGGTGAGTAAGCTTCGGAAGGCATCGTACCCTGGGTAGGTCGAACGTGACCGTCCGCCGCAAGCTCCTGTTGGGATTCGCGCTCATGGTCGTCCCCGCGCTCCTCATTGGCGCCGAGGCCATTCGCACGAACGTGCAGGAACGGCGCGCGCTGCAGGCATTGGGCGAGAACATGGCTCGCACGCGTACCTATGCGGAGCTCGAAGACGCCATGTTCAACGAGTCGCTGGTCATCTGGCGATACCTGAGCGGCATGGACCCGACCGCACGCCGCGATTTCGATGTGAATGCCGAAGTGGTCACGTATTGGCAGGGCCGATGGCGCGCGACGCTGCGCCCCGGCGAGTCCGATCTGGCGAGCGGTGTGGACGAGATCCAGCGGCAGATGGTGTTGGTGGCGGACAGCGTGTTCGCGCTCTACGACGCGGGACACCGCACGGAGGCGTTCCAGCTCGCGCGGGTGGAGCTGCGGGACCGGCTGCAGCCCGCGCTCACCGAGGTGAATCGCGACGTGTACCGCCGCGCGCGCGAGTCGAGCGTGCGGGGGGCATACGCCCGGCTCGAGGACATTCTGGCCGGTGAGGACCGCGTGCTCATCGGCATCCTCGTTCTTGCGTTAGGCCTGGGGACCTTTGCGTCGTGGCTCATCGCGCGCGGCATCGCGCGGCCGATCAGCGAGTTGGGCACGGGCATGGCGATCGTCGGCGGCGGGCAGCTCGACCATCCGATCACCGTGACGTCGAACGACGAAGTGGGCGACCTGGCGCGTGCATTCGGCAGCATGACGGAGAAACTGCGCGAGTCGCGTGCCGATATGGTTCGGCTCAACACCGAGCTCGAGGCGAAGGTGGTGCAGCTGCAACAGACGCAGCGCCAGCTCGTGCACGCGGAGCGGCTCGCATCGATCGGTGAAATGTCGGCCGCGGTCGCGCACGGGCTGCGCAATCCGTTGGCGAGCTTGCGCGCGGCCGCGCAGCTCGCGCTCAAGCGCACCAAGAACGACGAGTCGCGCGAGCACCTGCAGGACATCATATACGAGGCGGATCGTCTGGACAAACGCGTCACACACCTGCTCGACTTCTCGCGCCCCGCGCCGTTCCATCCGATGGCCGACAGCGTATCGCGCATCGTACAGGATGTGATGCCGCCATTCCGAAAGTTGGCCGACGAACGCCGGGTCGACGTGCAGGTGCACGTCGAGTCGCCGCTCCCCGACGTGCGCGTGGATCCGATGCAGGTCGAGCAGGCGCTCGTCGAGATCCTCTCCAACGCGCTGGACGCGATGCCCAACGGCGGCGTCCTGCGCGTGGACGCGCGCACCGAACGCGCCGGCGCTTCGTTGGGCAGCGTGTGGATCGAGATTGCCGACACCGGCGTGGGGATTCCGGAGCACGTGTTGCCATCGGTGTGCGAGCCGTTTTTCACGACCCGCCAGGGCGGCACGGGACTCGGCCTCGCGACGGCCAAGCGGTACGTCGAGCAGAACGGCGGTCAGCTCGAGATCGAGAGCGGCGCCGGCCGTCCCGGCGGCGGAACGACCGTCCGGGTGCGGCTGCCCGCGGCGGGCGTGCACGCGCCTAACGGAATGACCGGCCCGACGCCGGCGCCGGCGAGGGTGTCGTGAGCGGTCCCAGCGTCCTGGTGGTGGACGACGAGCGCACGCTCGCGCGCTCGATCAAGGCCTATCTATCGGAGAGCGGCTACGACGCCGAAGTCGCCGGCGACGCCGAACACGCGCTGGACCTGCTGCCCAAGGTGCGTCCCGACGTGGTGTTCGCCGACCTCCGGCTGCCCGGCATGAGCGGCATCACGCTCATGCAGCGCATCCACGAATTCGACAGAGCGATTCCCGTCATCATCATGACGGCGTTCGGGACGATCGAAGGCGCGGTGGAAGCCGTCAAGTTAGGCGCGTTCGACTACCTCAAGAAGCCCGTCGATCTCGAGGAGCTGAAGCTGCTCGCCGATCGCGCCCGTGAGACGTCGCTGCTCAAGCACGAGCTCTCGTACCATCGGAAGCGCGCCGCCGCCGACCTGCACTTCGCCCAACTCGTAGGCGACTCGGCGCCCATGCGCGCGGTGCTCGACCGAGCGCGGCAGATCGCGGCGCTCGAGGACACGCCGCCCGTGCTCATCACCGGCGAAACGGGCACGGGGAAGGGCCTGCTCGCGCGAACGATCCACGCGTCCGGTCGTCTGGCGGCGAAACCGTTCATCGAGCTCACGTGCACGGCGCTGCCCGCGAACCTCATCGAAGCAGAGCTGTTCGGCTACGAGCGCGGGGCGTTCACGGATGCGAAGGAGTCGAAGGTCGGCTTGTTCGAGGCGGCGGAAGGCGGCACGCTGTTCCTCGACGAGGTGGGCGACGTCGAGTTGGCGCTGCAAGGCAAGCTCCTGCGCGCGGTCGAGGAAGGCGTCGTGAGGCGTGTGGGCGGCCTGCGCGACCGCAAAGTGAACGTGCACATCATCGCGGCCACCAATCGCGACCTGGAGCGTGACGCGCAGACCGGCGCGTTCCGGAAGGATCTCTTCTTTCGCCTCGCGGTGATCGTGCTCCACCTGCCGCCGCTGCGAGAGCGCGGGCAGGACGTGCTCCTGCTCGCCGACCGGTTCCTCGCGCGATTCACGGCCAAGTACGGGAAGGATGTGCGGCGAATCGATCCCGACGCGCGCGAAGAGATGCTCGCGTATCCGTGGCCCGGAAACGTGCGCGAATTAAGCCATGTCATCGAGCGGGCCGTGCTCTGGAGTCAAAGCAGCACGCTCGAGCCGAGTCACCTCTCGCTCACGAGCCCGGTGACAGCGCCGCGCGGGCCGCGCGCCGAAGCGGGCGACGATAGCATCTCGGCGCCCGACCGCGCGGACATGCCGTCGCTGCCGCCCGATGGCGTCGAGCTGTCGCAATGGGAGCGGTCGTTGATCGAGAGGGCTCTCCGCGAATCCGGCGGCAACCAGACGAAAGCCGCGCAGCGACTCGGCATCAGCCGCGACACGTTACGCTACCGGCTCAAGAAATTCGGCTTGTAGGTCCTGGGTGAAATCACCCAGCTTTGGGTGAAATCGCACGGCACTAAGGGCTGGATCTGCGCAGAAGCGTACCGAACTCTACTGTGCAAGACATTCCGCACAATCACGTTAGTTGTGTAATGGACGCGCGGCATGGTGGCTGCTCTCAGAGCAAGGCGTCAATTGACAAAACGCATAACCGCGGGAGAGGTACAATGTCCTGGACCAAGCCGGAATTCGAAGTAGTCGAAGTGACGATGGAAGTAACCGCCTACGTCGCTCGTCGTTAAGCGACCCAGGTGATGCAGGCAGAGGGCTCGCCGCGGCGGGCCCTTTTTGCTTGTATTCGGTATGCAGTCCAGCGAACGACGACCCACCACGCTGCTCGCGGAGCTGACGCACCGCTGCCCCTTGCACTGCCCGTATTGCTCCAACCCGCTCGATCTCGTGCGTTCCAAGGCCGAGCTCGACACCGAGGAGTGGAAGCGGGTGATCACGGAGGGCCGGCAGTTGGGCGTGCTGCAGCTCGGCCTGTCGGGCGGCGAGCCGCTCGTGCGCCGGGATCTCGAGGAGCTCGTCGCCCACGCGCACCGCGAGGGACTCTACAGCACGCTCGTGACCTCAGCGTTAGGCATGACGCGCGAGCGCCTGGACCGGCTGGTGGATGCCGGCCTCGAGCACGTCCAGATCTCGTTTCAGGACTCGGACCAGGAGAGCGCGGAGCGCATCGCCGGCACGCGCAGCTGGGAGGCGAAGCACCAGGCTGCCGCATGGGTCAAGGCCCGCGAGGTCGCGTTCTCCGTGAACGTCGTGCTCCACCGGAACAACCTGGACCGGCTCGCACCCATCATCGACATGGCCGGTGCGTTAGGCGCGGACCGCGTGGAGCTGGCCAACACCCAGTACTACGGCTGGGCCGTGCCCAACCGCGACGCGCTCATGCCCACGCGCGCACAGGTCGACCGGAGCGCCGAGATCGCCGATCGCAAGGCGGCCGAGTACAAGGGACGGATGCAGATCATCTACGTGCTGCCCGACTACTACAGCGAATTCCCGAAGCCGTGCTATGGTGGGTGGGGCTCGCTGTACATCATGGTCGCGCCCAACGGCAAGGTGCTCCCATGCCACGCGGCGTCGCAGATCACGTCGCTCACGTTCGACAGTGTGCGCGATCGCAGTCTGGAATGGATCTGGGAGCACTCGAGCGCGTTCCGGGCGTTCCGCGGCGATGAGTGGATGCGCGAGCCATGCCGCAGCTGCGCGCGCCGGCACGTGGACTTCGGCGGGTGCCGCTGCCAGGCGTTCGCGCTCACGGGCGACGCGCGTAACACGGACCCGGTGTGTACGCTCTCGCCTAACCGGCCGATGATCGACGCCCTGCTCGACCGCACCGACGCGCCGGACGACGCGTACCTCTACCGGACGATGCCGGGCGCCAAAGACCGCGTGTTCGAAGCGGCGCCCTGATCTGAAGCCGACGGTCCGACGGATCTCGTAGCGCGTGTCTGAGGTTCGGATAGCGGTCAAGGGGAATGGGGAAGCGCTCGCTGACGCTCGCTTGGGGAAGCGCTAACGCTGAGGGAAGCGGCGGCGACGCCGCCTGAGGGAGAGGAAGGACATCGGTTGTCTCTGGGGGAGAGTGCCGCACCGCGTGGGCTCGCGCATGGCGCTCCCGTCGCGCAGACCATTGATGT
>DASYXE010000155.1:0-4038 GCA_035935375.1 Gemmatimonadaceae bacterium
CTTCGACCTCCACCGCGTGCCGCGCCTCCGCCACTATCCCCGATGTCGCCACGATGCGCCCGTGACGCGTCTCGGCCGCGGTCGAGTCGTGCCAATCATGACTCAACAGTAGCGCGCCGCCCCCGCGCGCGGAACGCGTTATGAAGGACGGTTTCGCTCTGGACGCCCGCCCGGGCGGCCGATAAGGTACGTCGGACTCACCCTCAACTTCGCTCGTGCCATGACCGACATCGACGTGCTGCTCCAGGAAACGCGCAAGTTCACGCCGGCGGCCGAGTTCTCGCGCGCCGCCAACGTCCCCACACGCGATGTCTACGACCGCGCCGCCCGCGACCCCGAAGCCTTCTGGGCCGAAATGGCGCGCGAGCTCGAATGGTCCAAACCATTCAGCAAAGTGCTCGAATGGAATCCGCCGTGGGCCAAATGGTTCTTGGGCGGCAAGCTCAATGCGTCCGTCAATTGCCTCGACCGGCATCTGCATGGGGCCCGTCGCAACAAAGCAGCGCTCATCTGGGAAGGCGAGCCCGGCGACACCCGCACGTACACGTACTGGGACCTGCACCGCGAAGTCTGCAAGTTCGGCAACGTGCTGCGCCGGTTGGGCGTGAAGCGCGGCGACCGCGTCGCGATTTATTTGCCCATGATTCCGGAAGCAGCGATCGCGATGCTGGCGTGCGCGCGCATCGGCGCGCCGCATTCCGTGGTGTTCGGTGGATTCTCCGCCGAGTCGCTCCGCGATCGCATCAACGACGCGCAGGCAAAAGTGCTCATCACCGCCGATGGCGGATATCGGCGCGGACAAATCGTCCCGCTCAAGCGCAACGCGGACAAAGCCCTCGAGGAAACGCCGAGCATCGAACACGTCGTGGTCGTCCAACGACGCCCGAGCGCACAGGGTGACGAGTCGGGCGCATCCATGCACGCGAAGCGCGACCACTGGTGGCACGAGCTCATGCGGGATGTGGACGCCAATTGCGCGCCCGAAGAGATGGACGCCGAAGATGTGCTCTACATCCTCTACACGTCCGGCACCACCGGCAAACCGAAAGGCATCGTGCACACCACGGGTGGCTATCTCACCGGATGCGTGGCCACCACCAAGTGGGTGTTCGATCTCAAGGAAGACGACGTGTACTGGTGCACGGCCGACGTGGGCTGGGTCACGGGTCACTCGTACATCGTGTATGGACCGCTCGCGTGCGGCGCGACGTGCGTGATGTACGAAGGCGCGCCCGACTGGCCGGCGAAGGACCGCTTCTGGGAGCTGTGCGAGAAATACGGTGTCACGATTTTCTACACGGCGCCGACCGCCATCCGCGCGTTCATGAAGTGGGGCGAGCACCTGCCCGCGAAGCACGATTTGTCGCAGCTGCGTCTGTTAGGCTCGGTAGGCGAGCCGATCAATCCCGAAGCGTGGATCTGGTATCACGTCAACATCGGACACGAGCGGTGTCCGATCGTCGACACGTGGTGGCAGACCGAGACGGGCGCGATCATGATCACGCCGCTGCCGGGTGTCACGTCCACCAAGCCGGGCAGCGCCACGGTGCCCTTCCCCGGCGTGTCGGCCGACCTGCTCGACGCGCACGGCAAGCCGATTCCGTTAGGCGGCGGGTTGCTGGCCCTCACGAAGCCGTGGCCCTCCATGCTGCGCACGATCTGGGGCGACCCGGACCGCTACGTGCAGACCTACTTCTCCAAGTGGCCCGGCCGCCCCGATCTGTACTTCCCGGGCGACGGCGCCAAGCGCGATGAAGACGGCTATTTCTGGATCCTCGGTCGCGTCGATGACGTCCTCAACGTCGCCGGCCACCGCATCGGCACGATGGAAGTCGAATCGGCGCTCGTGTCGCATCCCGCCGTCGCCGAGTCGGCCGTCGTTGGGCGCCAGCACGACTTGAAGGGCCAGGCGCTCGCCGCGTTCGTGACCC
Organism: Gemmatimonadaceae bacterium; assembly: GCA_035935375.1. GTDB lineage: Bacteria > Gemmatimonadota > Gemmatimonadetes > Gemmatimonadales > Gemmatimonadaceae > JADGGM01. The sequence goes on from DASYXE010000155.1 coordinate 1,932, forward strand.
TGCGCGAGGGATTCAAGTCGTCGCCCCAGCTTCGCGACGAGTTGCGAGACCACGTCGCCGAGAAAATCGGTGCGCTCGCCAAGCCCGACGACATTCTGTTCAGCGCCGACCTGCCGAAGACGCGCTCGGGCAAGATCATGCGCCGCCTCCTGCGCGACATCGCCGAGGGCCGAGCGTTGGGCGACACCACGACGCTCGCCGATCCGGCCGTCGTCGCCAAGCTCAAGGAGCAATACGAGTCCCAGGAGGCCTAGCTGGGTGGCGTCGGGTGCTCGTTGTTCGTCACTCCGGAGACGCACTCTTCCGGAGTGACACCATGCGCGGTACCCTCGCATTCCTCGGCACGACGATTGGCGGAGCCATTGGCTGGTGGGTCGGCGCCAAGATCGGCATCACCACAGCGGTCATGGTGAGCGCGATCGGCAGCGGCGTCGGCCTGTACTATTCGCGACGCTTCGCGGATTCCGTCCTTCCCTGACGCCGTTCGACTGGCGCCTGCGGGCGGCGCCGGCCATCATGCATTCGGACAGGCGATCCGTGACGACTCCGGACGCCACTCTCTAGTCGCGGAGGAGCTCCGATGGCTCATGCCCGTATCGCTCGTCCCAGCGAAGACGAGTACGCGTCGTACTTCCACCGGTACATAGCCCGGGTTCCCGACGGCAACTTGATCGAGATACTCGACCAGCAGTCTGCGGCGACGCGCGCCATGTTGGGCTCGCTGTCGGACGACGACGCGCGTTTTCGCTATGGCCCCGACAAGTGGAGCATCAAAGAAGTCGTCGGCCACGTGACCGACACCGAGCGCATCATGGCCTACCGCGCTCTGTGCTTCGCACGCGGGGAGCAAGGCGTGCTCCCGGCGTTCGACGAGAACGACTACGTCAAAGCGTCCCGGTTCGACCAGCGAGCCTTGCCGGCTCAGCTCGCGGAGCTCGGTCTCGTGCGTGCCGCTACGATCGCGTTCTTCGACGGCCTGAGCCACGACGAGCTCATGCGCCGCGGCAGGACCCCGAGCGGAGAATACACCGTGCGCGCGATGGCCTACATCATCGCCGGGCACGAGCGGCATCACCAGCAGATCCTCGGCGAACGGTATCTCGCCGGCCTGCACGCCGGCGCCGCACGCTGACCTGACCAACCAGGAGGACGCGATGGCCGGACAAGGGTCGACGGGAAACGTGTTGGCGGCCGCAGCAAGCTTCTTCATTCCAGGACTCGGCCAGCTGCTCCAGGGACGGCTGGGCATGGCAATTTTGATGTTCGTGCTGGCGGCCGTCCTTTGGTTTTTCCTCTTGGGCTGGGTGATCCACCTGTGGGCCATTCTCGACGCCGCCCTCTGGAAGCCAAAAGTGGTCTGATATTGGCGGGCCGGGTCGTATTCGGACCGTCTGACGGTGAGATTTCGACATGAAGAAGAGACAGCCAAAGGACGCGCGCGCGCCCAAGCCGGATCCGGCGCCGAGCACGAGCGAGGTCGATCCGGTCGACGAGTCGTCCCGGGAGAGCTTCCCGGCGAGCGATCCGCCGAGCTGGGCGCCGCTCAAAGCGGGTCCTCCGGATCCAGAGACCGAGTAGCCGGTGGCGGCGCGGGCGCGCGAGCTGTCGGACTCGTATCGCCGCATTTACGGCGTGGTGCGCCGGATCCCGCGAGGGCGCGTGGCGACGTACGGCCAGGTGGCGATCCTCGCGGGCCTCGCGCGCCAGCCGCGCCTCGTCGGCTACGCGATGCATGCGCTGCCTAACGGAACGGATGTGCCGTGGCAGCGGGTGATCAACGCGCAGGGCCGGGTGAGCACGCGCTCGGGCGGCGGCGCGGGCGCGAACCGGCAACGTGTGCTGTTGGAAGCGGAGGGACTGGAGTTCGACGCCGCCGGCCGGATTTCGTTGGCGCGTCACGGATGGAAACCGCGGCGCGCGGGACGCGCCGTAACCGCCCGGGCCCGCGCCGGCTCCGCCTAACGACGTGGGCGCGGGCCCCGGATGCACTGCGGGGCGCCCCGTGGAGCGCCCCGCCCATGCCTTACTTACCGACGCCCGCTTCTCGCAACTGCGGGACGGACTGCGGTGGAATCGATACCATGTGGTCGCACTCGGTGCACACGTC
>DASYXE010000156.1:0-3093 GCA_035935375.1 Gemmatimonadaceae bacterium
TCGTGATCCCGCCGCCGCCACGGTTAGGCAACGACGTCGTGATCGCCAAGGACCTGCGCAAGGCGTTCGGCGACACGCTGCTGTTCGACGGCCTGTCCTTCAGCCTGCCGCGCGGCGGGATCGTGGGCGTGATCGGGCCGAACGGGGCCGGCAAGACGACGTTGTTCCGGAGGATCGTCGGCCAGGAACAGCCCGACGCCGGCTCGCTCGCCGTGGGCGACACCGTTCGCATCGCCTACGTGGATCAAAGCCGCGCGCTCGACGGTGCGCGCACCGTCTACGAAGAAGTCAGCGAGGGCCGCGACACCATCGACGTCGGGACGCGCGAGCTCAACGCGCGCGCCTATCTCTCGAGCTTCGGATTCCGCGGTCCTGACCAACAGAAACTCGCCAAGGATCTGTCGGGCGGCGAGCGCAACCGGTTGCACCTGTCGAAGCTGCTCAAGGCCGGCGGCAACCTGCTGTTGCTCGACGAGCCGACCAACGACCTCGATGTGGACACGCTGCGCGCGCTCGAAGATGCGTTGGTCCAGTTCGCCGGCTGCGCGGTGGTGATCTCGCACGACCGCTGGTTCCTCGATCGCATCGCCACGCACATGCTCGCCTTCGAGGGCAACAGCGAGGTGGTGTGGCACGAGGGGAACTACCAGGACTACATCGAGGACCTGAAGCGGCGGAAGGGAGCCGACGCCGATCAGCCGCATCGCATCAAGTACCGGCGCCTCGTGCGCGCCTGATCGCCGGCGCTCCGAACCGTTAGGCGACGAGCGGCAAGCTGAGCGTGAACGTGGACCCCGCGCCGATCGTGCTCGCCACGGTCAGGTCGCCGTCCATGCCGCGCGCGAGATCGCGGCTGATCGCCAGGCCTAACCCGACGCCCGGGTGCTCGCGCACCAGCCGTTGGTCGACCTGCACGAACGGATCGAAGATCACACCCAGCTTGTCGGCCGGGATGCCGGCGCCGGTATCCGTCACGTGGAGGTACGCACGCGTCGCGTCGCGCGTGCACCGCACGGTGATCGTGCCGCCGGCGTCCGTGAACTTCACGGCGTTCGACAACAGGTTGAGCAAAATCTGCTTCACCTTGTCCGGGTCCGCGCGCACCACGACCGACGCGGGACAGGGCACGTGGACGAACGTCACCGATTTCGCTCGCACCTGCACTTCGACGAACTCACTCGCCGCCTTGAGCGCCTCGTCCGCCGGCATCTCCGTGATCGCGTATTGAATCGATCCGCTTTCCAGCTTCGCGAAGCTGAGCAGATCATTGATCAGCGTGAGCAGCGTCATCTCGCTGCGCCGGATGCGCTCGAGGTCGTTCAGTTGGTCCTGCGTCACAGGGCCGCGGACGCCGAGCGAGATCAACTCGGTAAAGCCGGCGATCGCGTTGAGCGGCGTGCGCAGCTCGTGCGACATCACGGCGAGAAAATCGCTCTTGGCCCGATTCGCCGACTCCGCTTCGCGCCGCGCCTCCTCGGCGTCATGGAGCGCTTTCGCGGTGCGCGCGAGCAAGTCCTCGCGCTCCACCTGCGCGGACTTCCGCGACGTGATGTCCGACGCCACGCACACGGTGAGCGATTCTCCCGCTGTGCGTCCCGCGACACGGTCGGTGGACACGTTGAGCCAGCGTCCAGCACGCCCCACCTCGACGTCGCGCAGCACCGGTCCCCGCACGATGCCGGCGAGCGTGTCCGGCGAATCGACGCCCAGGTCTCGAATCACCTGGAGCCACTGCTGCCCAACGATCTCGCGCGGATGGCGACGCATGAGCTCCCCGCCGGCGCGGTTGCAGCGGCGCACGATGCCCTCCGCATCCACGAGAAAGATCGCGTCGCCGATGGCATCGAACGTCGTGCGCCACTCGACCGCCGCGCGGCGGAACGCTGACTCCGCGCGTCCGGCGCGCAACAGCGCATGCGCCGTGGCGAGAAACAGGGGCGGGTCGATCGGATGCGTGAGGTACGCGTCGGCACCCGCATCGAGGCCGTACGCCCGGTCGGCGTTTCCCGTGTAGCTCGCCGAGAGATACATCACGGGGATCGATTTCGTGTCTGGATCCGACTTGAGCCGCTGGCACACTTCGTAGCCCGTGATGTCAGGCAGCCTGATGTCGAGCACGATGAGATCGGGTTGGGCTTTCGAGAAACGCAACGCCTCCGCGCCCGTCTCCGCCTCGGTCACGCGCATCCCCGCGCCGCGCAGCACACGCCCAACGGTGTATCGGTTGCCCGGCGTGTCGTCCACCACGAGAACCGATGGCACAGCGGCTTCGGGCATTGCCTCCGGCAGATCGTCCGCGCGCTCGAGGGCGTGCACGAGCGGCACCTCGGGTTCCTCCGGCCGCAACGTATCGGCGGGGACGGGTTCGATCGGCGGTCCGCTTGTCGGGGGCATCGTCATGGCACGGTTACCTCGTGCGACGCTTCATCGTTAGGCACCGACTGCGTGGTCCAGTCCGGGTGGCGCCGCGGAAGGACCAGACTGAAGGTCGACCCGCGCTCGGGCGCACTGACCAGTTCGATGCGGCCGCCGAGTAGCGTGGCGAGATTGCGCGCCAAGCGCAACCCGAGGCCGCTCCCATGGACGCGCCGTTGCAAGGGGCTGTCGATCTGCGTGAACTCCTCGAAGATGCGCTCCTGGTCCACTGGTGCGATGCCGATGCCGGTGTCGCGCACGTCGAATCGGATCACGTCGCCGATTTCGCGTGTGGCGGACACGCGGATTTCGCCGCGCTCGGTGAACTTGATGGCGTTCGACAGCAGGTTGCGCAGGATCTGCGCGACGCGTGCGTCGTCCGTCTCGAGCACCGTATCCCCTTCGTCATCATCGAACACGAGACTCACCGCGTCCGATGTCAGTAGCGGACGGATGATGCCGCGGAGCGCGCCGAGCAGTTCGCGCACGGTGAACGCGCGATAGCGAAGCGCGGTGTGGCCGGCCTCGATTCGCGCGATGTCCAACAGGTCGTTCACCAGCTCCGTCACCGTTTGCACGGACTGGCGAATGAGTCCCACCTGGCGCTCCTGTTCTTGCGTGAGCGGGCCGTCGGTGTGATCGAGCAACAGCCGCGTCAGGTTCAGGACCGACGTCATC
>DASYXE010000157.1:0-5196 GCA_035935375.1 Gemmatimonadaceae bacterium
CTGCTCGAAGAAGGATTCCGCTACGACTCCAGCCTCTTCCCCATTCGTCGGCCAGGATACGGTTATCGCGCGGCGCCCGTGGTGCCGCACAAGATACATCGCGCGTCGGGAACGTTGTGCGAGCTGCCGCTGGCGACCACGACGTGGCGCGGCGCACGCATCCCGGCTGCTGGCGGCGCATACCTCCGCCACCTTCCGTTCAGCGTCATTCGTCATTGTTTCCGTGAGCACACACATACCGGCGTTCCGGCCACGTTTTATTTGCATCCCTGGGAGCTGGATCCTGATCAACCGCGTTTGCCCGTCGGATGGATCACGAAGGCGCGCCACTATGGCGGCCTCGCGCGGACGCGTCCGCGCATGGAGCAACTCCTCGCGGAGTTTCGCTTCACGACGGCGGCGCGATGTCTGAAACTGTCGGCTCCCGCCATACGACCGTTGAGCGCCAGGGTCTCGAACCTGGCGGACTAGCGTTCGCCGTCGGCGCGTTCACGGGTCCGGCGAGCGAGTGGGACGCGTTCGTCCGCGCGGCGAATGGGTGGACGCACTTTCATCTCCACGGCTGGAAGACGGTCATCGAGCGCGTCTTTGGCCACGAGTGCATCTATCTGGCAGCGCGCGACGGCGCGTCGCGCTTGGCCGGCGTGTTACCGCTCGTACGCGTGCGCAGCCGGTTGTTCGGCCACTACCTGGTCTCGATGCCGTTCCTCAACTACGGCGGTCCGTTAGGCGGCGACGGGGCCGTTCGCGCCCTCGCCGATCGTGCCGAGGACATCGCGCGCAGCGAGGGCGTGTCGTTGCTCGAACTGCGCAGCCGCCGGGAGCTCCCGCTCGCGATGCCGGTGTCGCACCGCAAGATCACCGTGCTTCTCGACCTCCCGCCAAAGCCAGCCGACCTGTGGACGCGGCTGCCCGCCAAGGTGCGGAGCCAGGTGAGGCGTCCGCAGAAGGAAAACGTCACGGTCGCGTTCGGCCCCGACCAGTGCGCCCCGTTCTTCTCCGTGTTCGCCCACCACATGCGCGAGTTAGGCACGCCCACCCAGCCGCGGCGACTGTTCGACGCGATCGCCGAGCAGTTCGGCAGCGACGTGTGGTTCGCGTGCGCGTATCACGCGAGCCGGCCGGTGGCCGCCGGTTGCGCATTCCGGTGGGGCAGCGAGATCGAGATGACGTGGGCCTCCTCGCTCAGCGCGTACAACAAGATTTCGCCCAACATGCTCCTCTATTGGAGCTTCATGGAGCGGGCGGCCGACGACGGCGCGGCCGTGTTCAATTTCGGCCGCTGCTCACCCGAATCGGGCACGCATCGATTCAAGCGCCAGTGGGGCACCCGCGACGAAACGCTGTGGTGGTACACGCGCGCCGGCGGCGCCGTCGCCAAGACCCCGTCGCCGGACGACGCGGCGTATTCGTGGGGACCGCGTGTGTGGAAGCATCTGCCCACGCCCGTCGCCACCGCCTTGGGCCCGCGCATCGCCAGGTTCATCCCGTGATCCGGCGTCGCCAGCTGCCGGTCTCGTCGCCGATCGTGGCATCGTCTCTCGCCGCGGCCGTCTGGCCGGCCGTCGTGAGGCGCGCGCGGCGCGTGCTCGACGCGGCGTCGCTCGTGCGCGAGACGTTCACCACCCCGCAGGTCGCGCTCACCGACAGCGGTACCTCCGCGCTGGTGCTCGCGTTGCGCATCGCCGTGGGGCCGCGCGGTGTCGTCGCGATGCCGGCATACGCGTGCGTCGATCTTGCCGCCGCGGCGCGCTTCGCCCGCGTGCGCGTGCACCTGTACGACGTCGATCCGCACACGCTCAGTCCCGATCTGGATTCGGTGTCGGCCGCCCTCGACACAGGCGCCCGCGCCGTCGTCGTCGCGCACTTGTACGGGTTCCCCGCCGACGTACCCGCCGTGCGCGCGCTCGCGGCCGCCCACGGCGCGACGGTCATCGAGGACGCCGCACAGGCGGCCGGCGGCACCCTGGGCGGCCGTCCGTTAGGCACATTCGGCGGCCTGTCCATCCTCAGCTTCGGACGCGGCAAGGGCACCACCGGCGGACACGGCGGCGCACTGCTCGTCCACGACGCCGTCCACGACGCCGCCTTCACCAACGAGGTTGCGGCGCTGGGCAAACCACGCCGCGGCTGGAACGACCTCATCGCTGCGACGGCGCAGTGGGCGCTCGGCCGGCCGTCGGTATACGGCATCCCGGCCGCCATTCCATCGCTCCGGTTAGGCGAAACCGTGTACCGCCCGGCGCATGCGCCGCGGTCGCTGTCCGCGGCGGCCGCCGCGCTCGTCACCCGCGCGATGCGCGCCGCACCCGCCGAAGTCACAACTCGTCAGCGCAACGCCGCCGCGCTCGCCATCGCCGCAGACGAGGGCGGCGACATCGAAGCGATCCGCACCATCCCCGGCGCCGTGAGCGGGATGCTGCGCTTCCCGATCACCGACTCCGGCGCCCGCGTCGAACGCCCGGACCTCGGCATCGTGCGCGGCTATCCGCGCACGTTACGCGAAGAACCCGAAGCGCAGCGATGCCTCGAACCCGGCTCCGAGCTGCCCGGTGCGGACGAGTTGCGCCGCACACTCTTTACGCTGCCCACGCACAGCCGCGTCACGCGTCGTGACCTCGAGGCGATGATCGATTGGCTTCGCGTGCCGATGAAGGTCCTCGCGCCCGTGCTGAGCGAGGCCGCGGCATCGACGGCCGATGCCGGTGTGCCGTGGCGTCGCGGACGAAGGTCATGACCACATTCGACGTGTCCGCCAACGAAGCGCTCGGTCCGCGCATCGTCGAGTATCGGGCGCCAGTGGTCGCGCGCCCGTTGCGCGTCGTGTATCTGTGGGACGCCGACTACCCGTGGGATGTGCGCACCGAAAAGGTGTGCGCAACGCTCAGCAGCGCCGGCCACGATGTGCACATCGTCGCGCGCAACCGCGCGTGGCGCCAACTCACCGAGCGCATGCCCGAGGGAACCGTGCATCGCATGCCGCCGTGGCGACTCGTCGGACGCCGCGTCGACACCGCGTTGGGCTTCCCGCTGTTTTGCAGTCCGCGGTGGCGAGGCCTGCTCGACCGAACCGTTCGCGATGTGCAACCCGATGCCATCATCGTGCGCGACCTGCCGCTGGCGCCGACCGCGGTTTCCATCGCGCATCGCCGGCGCGTGCCGGTCGTGCTCGACCTCGCCGAGAACTATCCGGCGATGATGCGCATGATCTTCGAGGCGCACCGGCAGCGGCCGTTCGACTACATCGTCCGCAACCCGTTGGCGGTGGGACTCGTCGAGCGCTACTGCCTGACGCGAGTGGATCGCGTGTGGGTCGTGATCGACGAGATGGCCGAGCGGCTGGTTCGACTCGGTGTGCCCGCAGACCGGATCGATCTCGTGTCCAACACGCCGCCGCGCGAGCGCGCCGAGGCCGAGCCGCCTTCGCGCGTCCATAGGACGGCCGGGCCCGTCGACATCGTGTACCTCGGCTTGCTCGAGGTCCCGCGCGGGTTGGGCGAGCTGATCGACGCGGTTGCGCTGTTGCGAAAGGAGGGTGTCCCGGTTCGGACCACGATCGTCGGCAAGGGTCGCGACGCCAACCTGTTTCACCGCCAGGCGCGCAACCTCGGTCTCGGCGACGACTCGGTCCGCTTTCTCGGCTACGTCGATCGCGAGACCGCCATGGCCGCGGTGCGTGACGCCGACATCGGAATCCTGCCGCACCACATGAACGAGGCGTGGAATACGACCATCCCGAACAAGCTGTTCGACTACATGGCCGAGGCGCTGCCTGTACTCTCGTCGAGCGTCGCGCCGTTTGCTCGCATCGTCCGTGAGACGGAGGCAGGAGAGGTGTTCGAGGCCGGCAACGCGCGCTCGCTCGCCGACGCCATTCGCCGGCTCTCCGATTCCAGTCGCCGCGCCGCCTGCGGAGCCGCGGGTCGCCGCGCCATTCTCGAGCGCTATCACTGGGAGCGCGACACCGACGTGCTCCTGCGCGGGCTCGAACTGGCCGCTCGATCAGTCGCGCGCAATCATTGATGCGCTACGTTGCATCGGTCAGGCGATTGGACCGAGCGCTGCGTTAGGAACCTCACAATCTGCGAGCGATCGTCGCGTGATGCGCGCGTGACGGAAACGACGCCATCGACTGATTCGTCCGAAGTGAGCAATCCACACATTCGGAGGAGAAGTGGTGTCATCGCACCGTCGGCTGGTCCGCGCATGCGCGCCGATCGCCGTCGCTCTCGCGCTCGCGTCGTGCGTCGACAATTCGGCACTTGTCGACGTTCCGCAGTCACCGGGACCGTCACCCGTCAAATGGGTGCTGATCACGCCCGGTGCTGCGCAGATTGCCCCTGGCAAGAACGTCGCGCTGCAAGTCGAGCTGCAGGATGGCGCCGGTCGAGACCTCTCGGGACAACCCGTGAAGTGGTCCTCCTCCGATACAACGATCGCCGTCGTGGACAGCACCGGCAAAGTCACGGCGCGTAAGGTCGGCACGGCGCACATCGTCGCGGCATCGGGACAAACGAGCGCGTACTCGGTTGTCAGCGTGTCGTCCGCGCCTCCGCCGGCGCTGTTCGTCACCCTGAGCCCTTCGTCGGTGAGCGTGCCGGTGGAGGGTGCCGCGCAGATCTTCGCCACCGTGAAGGACGCATCGGGCAACGTCGTGCCCACGGCACAGGTCACGTGGAGCTCCAACAACCCGTCGGTTGCCGCCGTCTCGGCGTCGGGTGAAGTCACGGGTGGCAACCCCGGCTCGGCGGTCATCACCGCCACTGCCGGCACCGGTCGTTCGACATCCGGCGTCACGGTGACGCCCAACTCTACGGCGCCACCATCGTCCCCTCCGCCGCCGCCTCCGCCGCCGATTACGCCTCCGCCTTCGGTCGCCTCGCTGTTCGATGACTACAGCGCGGTGTCTCCGCACTGGCGTCACATCACGACTATGATGACGGACTTCTACTACGGGTGGACGTCCGCGGAGCGCTCGTGGGCCGGCGACCACTACGATCTGGCGATGTCGGGCGACGGCACCGCATGGCAGGCGGCGAACCCGGACGTCCGGCACCTTCCGTACGCACTCGAGTGGGCGACGGAAATCGACGGCGGCGCCGCGGGTACGGCGACGCAGTTCTACCTCGACATGACGCAATGGTACGCCGCTCACCCGCAGTACAATATCGAGACCGGGTTCCTGCACTTGCCTAA
>DASYXE010000158.1:0-3697 GCA_035935375.1 Gemmatimonadaceae bacterium
CGGAGCGCACCGCCGGGCCACCTGCTTCATGGAACGGCCACCGGGATCGTGACGGAACCCGGCACCTTGGCCTCCGTTGTGGCGCGCAGCGTCGCGTCCCCGCGGTCGCGGAACGAGCCGAGCGAGCCGGCCGGACTCGGATTGAGCGCGTCGATCACCGACCCAGGCGTCACGGGGGCGGTCGCCGCGGCCGTCGTCGTCGCGTCAGGCTGTTCGGCGCTCGACACGGAGACCGATTGCATCCGCGACGCGGCCGCCGAAAAGCCCGGATCGATCATGACCGCGCGGGCATAGTACGCATGCGCCGTGCGGTAGTCGCCGTACGCCTCGGCGCGCGCGCCCTTGCTGTACGCGAGGAACGCCGACAGATACCGTGTGGGGCGTTGCTCCACGGCGGCACGTTCGGCCGGCGTGAGCGTCACGCCCAACTCGGTGAAGAGCGAGAACGCGAGCGATTTCTCCGAGTCCAGGATGTCGTCGAGCGACGTGCGCTCGGTAACGGGTTGCCCGACCAGCGTGCCGCGCACGGCGTCGGCAACGCGCGTGCTCACCGTTAGGCGCCCGCCCGGCGCCGCGTCGACGACGCCGTCGACGAGGCGGCGCGCGCCGATGAGCCGGCCGACCCTCGGCGCCGTGGCGCTGTCGACGCGACCGGAGCCGGCGAGCGCGAGCTCGCGCAGCAGCGCGTCCGTGCGCGTGCGATCCACCACCTGCACCTGCGCGCTGCGCGAGAGATCGGTGATGAGCAGGTCGGCGAGCCCATAGCCTAACGCGGCGATGGTCGAGTCGCCGCCCGTGACCTGGAGCGGGGCGACGCCCACCGTGTGCTCGGGCAGGCTCGCGGCGTCGAGCGATCGCTCGGAGGCGATCGCGGCCCGCGCCGCGGCGTCGGCCTCGCGGCGGTCCACGTCACCCAGACGCGCGCGCACCGCGGCGTCATCGTGGTGCGCGAGCCATCGCGCGTACCCCTGGTGCGCGGCAGCGAGGTCGCCCAACCGATCGGCTGCCGCCGCGTCGTACAGCGTGGCGAGATCGCCCATGTCGCCCGATGTGCCGGCCAGCGCGCGAAGCGTCGCGCGCGCCGCGGTGTCCTGGCCGGCGCGATACTGCGCCTCGCCCAACTTGAGCTGCGCGTAAGGCGATGGCTGCGCCGTGTACGCCTGGCGCGCCTGGGCCACATCGCGATCGGCGTTGTCGGGTGCGAGGCGCGACAGGGGAGGACCCCCCGCGCACGCACACAAAATGGCGCAGAAAATGACAGAACGGGGACAGTGCATGGAGTGAGCGAGACGAGCGATCATGGCCCTCGAGAATGCCGCCAAGTTATTGACGCCCGCGGGGCATGTCAAAGAATCGCGCGGCGCATGGCTCGCGGATTAGCGGCGCATCATCAAGCGATCGCGCGTCTCGCTGTCGTGTGCGAGGTCGATGGCGGTCCACGCCATGGCGAGCGAGCCATCGATGACGGCGGTGTCGGCAACGTCGGTCACGCAGTGCGCGGCAAACTCCGGTTGGTGATTCACGGCCGGCAGGGAATCGATGCCGATCATCGGGTGGATGGTCGGCAGCGCGTACGACACGTTGCCCATGTCGGTGGACGCCGCCATGCGCTCGCCGAGCGCGCCCAGGTCGGGGAACGTTCGGCCCAGCGCCTCAGCATTGCGCTTGTACATCGCGCTCATGCCGTGGTCTGGTTGCAGGTCGGCGTAGGGCTTGGTGCCGCCCGAGATCTCGAGCGTGGCACCCGTGGCGAGTGCACCGGCCTCGAAGCACCGGACCACTTTGCCCCGCACGTCGCGCAGCTCCTCGAGATTCTCGGCGCGCACGATGTATCGGGCCGACGTGTGGGCGGGGATCACGTTAGGCGCGTCGCCGCCGTGGGTCGTGATGCCGTGCACGCGGTCGGTCTGCTTGAGGTGTTGGCGGAGCAGGCCGATGGACGTCTGCGCGACGGTGAGGGCATCGGCGGCGTTGATCCCCAGCTCGGGGAACGCGGACGCGTGCGCGGGCTTGCCCGTGTAGTGCACCTCGAACATCGACGCGGCGATGATGTGCATTTCGAGCATCTCGACGGGCGCGGGGTGCACCATCATCGCGGCGTGGAGGCCGTCGAACGCGCCGCGCTCGAGCATGAGAATCTTGCCGCTCGAGTCGCCGACCTCTTCGGCCGGGGTGCCTAACACCGTGACGGTGAGGCCGGCTTCGTCGGCCACCGCCGCGGCGGCGATCGCCGCGCCGGCCGCCATCGCCGCGATCATGTTATGGCCGCACGCGTGGCCGATGCCGGGGAGCGAGTCGTACTCGGCGCAGATGCCGACGTGGAGCGGGCCCGACCCCGCGCGCGCGACGAAGGCCGTCGGGAGGTCACACGCGGCATGAGTGACGGCGAAACCGTGATCGGCGAGCAGGTTCTCGAGCCACGCGCACGCGCGTTCCTCCTCGAACCCCAGCTCGGGGTGGGCGTGGATGCGGTGGCTGAGGCTCAGGATCTCCTCGCGGCTACGCGAGAGTCGTTCACGAGCGCCGGATTTCTTGTCCATTGGCTAATTTCGAACTCGGTCGAAGTGGGAGGAGCGTCGACTCCGGAATTGCCCCTTGGGCTCCCGATTTCGCAAGGTGGGAACCAAACCTGTGCCCGGCTCTTTTCTCTTCTGCTCGGCGATGCAATCTTGCGAGCGAGCCCATCAGTTGGTCCGCGTGGGTCCGGAGGCTCCGGCCTCGGGTTTGCTCCGTTAGGCGATTGGCCGCATCCGGCGGCGTCCTCGGTGGCAGGAGTGCGCATGGCCCACGCGATGACCTGGACTTCGGCGTCCCCGTCCGGTCGCGATCGCTACGGCGCCGAGACACTCGCACTCGATGCGCCGGTCTTCCAGCTCCCCTACTGGAACGAGCCGCTCCGCGCCATGGGGTTTCGGCCCCGGTATCTCAGACTCGGCGACGAGCCGCGCACCTTCGCCTACGCCACCGTCCTCCAGATGGGGCCCCCCGGCGCGCGGTTAGGCCTCGTACAGCGCGGGCCTGTGGTGCGCCCCGACGGCGGCATGCCCACGAGCGCCGCCGCGCAGTCGCTCGCGAAGTGGTCGCGCCGGCACGGCTTCATCTTTCTACGGTTCACCCATCCGCACGCGGACGTGCTCGATGCCGTGGCCGAAATGCCGCATGCGCGGCGGGCGGATGCGGTCCCGTTTTATCGCGATCCGGGCGAACAGTTGGTGGTGTCGCAGGCCGGGACCGATGATGAGGTGCTGGCGTCCTTCCAGCCGATTGCACGCCGGGACATCCGCGGCGCCGAGAAGGCGGGATTCCGCATCGATCGCTCCTGCGACGCGGACTCCTTCAAGCGCCTGTGGCCATTGTTCGAGCGGCTCTCCAAGCGCAAAGGATTTCACTATCGCGCGCTTCGGAGCTACCTCGAGCTGCTGAAAGAAGCGCAGCCGCAGGGCGGCGCCGACGTGTTTGCGGCGTACCTGCACGATGTTCCCGTCGAGACGATTCTGGTCGTGCGCGACCGGCGCACGGCGTACTACATCTCCGGCGCACTCGACCTCGCAGCGTTAGGCGATGCCGCCAGCCCATCGGTGTTGACGCATTGGGTCGCCATGCGGACGCTGGCGCGCGAGGGCGCCGAAGTGTACGACCTGGGGACGAAGTCCGGAGCCGTCTACGTGTTCAAGCGCAAAGTCCGTCCGCGCGAAAT
>DASYXE010000159.1:0-5149 GCA_035935375.1 Gemmatimonadaceae bacterium
CCAGCAACCGTTCGCGTATGTCCATAAGGCCGGAAGCGTACCCGCGCTCATCTCTAGGAGCAAGTAACCACTTACACACTTCCTCGGCGGTTCCGACGCCCCGCGTCCGACAATCGACGTCTCGAGCTCCTGCCGACGGACAAAAAAAGAGCCCGGCTCTCGCCGGGCTCGCGTCCTGTCGACTTCGCTATCGGTGCCCCGCCCTCGTGCGCGTGGTGGTTGTTCCCTTCCGCGACTCCGGCTCGATCGAGTCCTTCAGATCGTTGAAGAATCCCCACGTCCATCCGATCAATGGGATCGTGAAGAAAAACCACCACGTCATGGCGCCGTAGAGCGGCATGCCCGGGAAATACATCGAGTACGAGAGCTTCGTGTTGTCGTACGTGATGAACAGGAACACGAAGAGCGCCGCAGAAAGCAGCCAACAGATCACGAGCAGTACGCCGTGACGGCGACGGTCGACCATGGTTGTCCTCGATCCGAAATTGGCGCGATCCCATCCGGCTCGCGACGGCGAACCGGCAGTGAAGATAACGGCGCGTCCCCGGGGCTAGCCAGTGCCTCGGCGCGGCGCTCGCGCCGAGCCCGCCGGTCGCGTAGCCGACTTCGTTGGGACGCGTATATTGTCTGCTCGACGGCGGTACGCCCCGAGGCAACGACCCGTATTTAGTCGCACATGGCCACCAATACGATTCGCCGGCCGGCGCCGGCTCACCCGCGCAAGGACTCGGCTGACCTCACCGCCGCCCTCGATGCGATTCGCCGCATCGTCCAGTCCCTGCGCGTCTCCGCGCGCGCGGCCGAACGACGCCTTGGCGTGAGCGGCGCCCAGCTGTTCGTCCTGCACGCCCTCGCCGAAGCACCCGCCCACTCGCTGAACGAGCTCGCCGCACGAACGTTCACGCACCAGAGCTCGGTTTCCGTCGTCGTCGATCGTCTCGTGCGCCGCCGCCTCGTCTCGCGCACGCGTTCCGCCGAAGACGGCCGTCGCGTCGTGCTCTCGCTCACACCGTCCGGCCGCTCGCTGCTCCGGTCGTCGCCCGAAGTCGCGCAGATCAGGCTCATCGCTGCCCTGCGCAACCTGTCCGGCTCGGAGTGCCGCGTGCTCGCACGACACCTGGGCCGCATCGTCCGCGAAATGGGCGCCACCGAAGAGCCCACGCTGTTCTTCGAAGACGGCATGCAGCGTCCTGCACGCTCATCCGCGACACGCCGTCGGTCGCGCTCCGCGTCGCACTGAAACGAGCGGGAGCGCACGTGCGCGCGACGTGGTCGACGGTCGCCCGGCGCGCGACAGCACTCCTGCTGCTCGCCGCTGCACCGCGCATCGGTGCGCAAGCCGCCGACACGACCGATACCAGCGACATCCCGCATCCCGTGGCCGGCGACATCGGACTCGCCGGATCGCGGACGCCGGACATCGCGCGCTTCCTCGCCGTGCGATCGGCGAGCGACGCATCGCCGTCGCCGGACGGTGAGCAGGTCTCGTTCATCACGAGCACCACGGGTCTTCCACAGATCTGGGCCGTCAGCGTCGCCAGCGGCTTCCCCGGTGTGCCCGCGCCGCATCAGTTGACGTTCACCGAAAACGGCGTCACGACGCAGGCGTGGTCGCCGGCCGGCGGTTGGATCTTCTACGCCGCCGATCGTGGCGGCGATGAGCGACAAGGGTTCTACCTGATCTCGCCCGATGGTCTCGAGGAACGCGAGCTGCTCCCGCCGGACAGCTCGTACCGCGAGTTCGGCTCCTGGTCTCCGGACGGTCACCGCATCGCGTTCTCCTCGACCGAGCGAGACGGCCACGATTTCGACGTCTACGTGCAAGACGTTTCGCCTAACGGTCAACCGTCGGCGCCGAGTCGGGTGTACGAGGCCACCGGTGGCGTCACCGTCGCGGCGGGGCGGCCGGACGGCAACGCGCTCGTGCTTTCCCGCGCCCGCGGCGAGACGACGAACGATCTCTATCTGCTCGATCTCGCCACCGGCGCGCTCGACACGCTGTTCGCACCCGACAGCGCGGCTTCGTTCCGCGGCATCTCGTGGTCGCCCGACGGCCGCGGTTTCTATCTCGCCACGGACGACGGCCGCGACGTGGCGGGTCTCGCGTACTACGACACCACCGAGCGCGCGCTGACGTGGATCGGCGCGAGTCGACACCCCGTGGACGAGGTGTCGTTGTCCAGCGACGGACGGTGGCTTGCCTGGACCGACGCGGTGAACGGCGGGAGCGCGCTCCACCTGCTCGACCTGCACGGAACGGGAACCGAGCCGCAGCCGCCGCTGCCTGGCGGCCGTTACGACATCGCGTGGGCGCCGCACGCGAGCGTCCTCGTGATCCGGGCGGCCGGCGCGCAGGTCCCCGGCGATATCTACCTGTACGACGCCGCGACTCACCGCCTAACGCGCGCCACGCACTCGGCCACGGCCGGTCTCGATGCCGACGAGTTCGTCGTGCCGCGTGCCGTCTCCTTCCCGAGCTGGGATGGCGACACGATTCACGGCCTGCTCTACCTGCCGCCCGAGTCCGCCGCGCGCAAACCGCCTGTTCTGCTCGCTGTGCACGGCGGCCCTTCGAGCCACGCCAGCGTCGCATTCCAACCGCTCTTCCAGTTTCTCCTAACGCGCGGCATTGCGGTATTCGACCTCGATTACCGCGGGTCCACCGGCTACGGCCGGCACTTCACCCAGCTCGACGACGGCCGCCGCCGGATGGACGCCGTTCGCGACATGGGCGGCGCCCTGGACTGGCTCGCTCGCAATCGGTTGGCGGACACCTCGCGCGCCGCGGTGTACGGCGGCTCCTACGGCGGGTTCATGGCGTTCGCCGCGCTCACCTTGCTGCCCGGCCGGTTCAAGGCCGGCATCGGTATCGCCGGCGTGTCCAACTGGATCACGGCACTCGCCACGGCATCGCCGATGCTCAAGGCCACCGATCGGGTCGAGTACGGCAACGTCGACGACAGCGCCGATCATCAATTTCTGATCGACATCTCTCCCATCTCGCACGTCGACAGCGTTCGTGCGCCGCTCATGGTGATCCACGGCGCAAACGATCCACGCGATCCAGTGGCCGAGGCCGACCAGCTCGTCCGCGCCATTCGCGCGCACGGCGGAACGGTGGAATACCTCCGTTTCCCCGACGAGGGGCACGGGCTTCGCAAGACGTCTAACCGCGTGCTCGCCTATCGCCGCATTGCCGCGTTTCTCTTGCGCGAGATCGCGCCGGCACCGCCGGAGCGCACCCGTTGAGGCCCAGGTTCGCGCTCGTCGCGCCTCGCGCGCTCCGTTGGGCAGTGGGCGCCGCGTGGCTGGCCGCCGCCGGCGCGCGGGCGCAGGTCGTTCGCTTCGGCGTGATGGAGGACAGCGCGCGCGCGATGCTGCGCGCCGCGTGGCGCGACGACTCCGCGCAGCCGGAGCGGGCCTACTGCGTACGCCGCGCGCGCATCGTCGCGCGCGTGATCTCGTCCACCAAGATCGACAGCATCTTCCACGTCCTCGAGGTGCGGCCCGCGCACGTCGACGCGGCGTCGCCTAACCACGTCTCGTTCGCGTGTCACGCCGGCACGCCCGAATTGCACACCCACACGCCCGCCACGTGCCTCACTGACGATCCGAAGTACTGCGCGGCCGGCGGACCCGAAGCGTACAGCTGTCAGCCAAGTCGTGAAGATTACGAAAAGCTGATCGAGCGCGGCGATCCATTCGCCGTCATTCAGTGCGACCGCGTCGCCTTCCGGTTCTACTATCCGAGCGAGTACGTGTCTCCCGCGAAGGACGACAGCGCGCCGCGCCGAACACATCGCGCAGTGCGCGCGTCGATCTCGCCCAACAACGCGCGATTCATTACACGATTCTCACTCTGAACACGGCCGCATCGCGACGCGGAATTAAAGTCGGACAATCATCGGTCCTCTGCGTGGTCGTCCCGTCGTCGCGCTGATCCATCGGTCCGTAGCTTGCTCATGTCCTGCGTGCGCCCCGGACTCGCGCAATTCAGCGACGAGCACCACGGAAGGCGATCGTCAATGCAGATGCTTCAGGAGGTTTACCTATGATCCGGAAGATCACCGCGCTCGTTTGCTCGCTCGCGCTGGTCCCCGCGCTGGCGTTCGCGCAGCAGACGACACCACCGACGCACGACACGACAACGCGGATGGACACGACCACCAAGATGGACACGACCGGCAAGGTCACTCAGGACACGTCGTATGGCAAACTCGGTACGCCACTGCAGGCCGCGCACAATCCCGGCCTGACGAGCGACCAGGTGAAGCAGCTTCAGAAGGCCATCAATTCCAACGGCTGTGATGCTGGATCGGCCGATGGCGTGTGGAGTGCCAAGACGGAACAGGGTGTCCAGTGCATCCGTCAGCAGAAGAACATCACGAGCACCGACATCAACGACGTGCTGAAGGCACTCAATCTGAGTTTCACAGTGAAGAGTGACTCGAACATGCCGCACGACACGACCAGCCACTGACGCTTCTCGATCGCCTGCCCGGACCAGTCCAGCGGATCCGGGGGGCGCTCCGGGGGCGCCCTGCGCGTCCGCTGATGTCAGAACCCCCATGCCCGACCGTTGGGCATGGGGGTTTTGACATCAGTCGGCCGGTTGCTCTCGCACGGCGACGGTTCGCATGAACGCGTTGTAGACGTCGGGTCGCCACCAGCCGCGCGACTCGCGCATGCGGCGCAGCGCTTCCTCGAGCGGCAGCGCGCCGCGATAGCTGCGTGTCGTCGTGAGCGCGTCGAAGACATCGACGATGCAGATGATTTGCGCCGAGAGCGGGATCTCCTCGCCGCGCAGCCGGTCCGGGTAGCCCGAGCCGTCGTACTTCTCGTGGTGCCACCGAATGATCGGCTTGAGGTCCCACGGAAACTCCACCGTCGCCAGCAGCTCGAGTCCCCACACCGGGTGCATCTGCATGACGGCGAATTCGTCGGCCGTGAGCGGGCCCGCCTTGTTCAGGATCTCGTGCGGCACGCGCACCTTGCCGAGGTCGTGGAGGTACGCGCCTAACCGAACCGTGGTCTGCTGCGTGTCGTCCAGTCCGAGCGCGCGCGCGACCTCGATCGCGTACCGTGCCACGCGCTCGCAGTGCCCGAACGTGTAGCTGTCCGCCGATTCGATCGACTGACCCCAGTCGCG
>DASYXE010000160.1:0-4211 GCA_035935375.1 Gemmatimonadaceae bacterium
CTGGCGCCACGGGTCGTCCGCGTTCGGCAGCTTGCCGAGCAGCGAACGCTTGAGGTGCACCACCTCGTCGTGCGACAGCGGCATGATGAAGTGCTCGCTGTACTCGTAGATCATCGCGAACGTGAGGTCGTTCTGGTGCCACGAGCGGTACATCGGGTCGCGCGCGAAGTACCCCAGGGTGTCGTGCATCCATCCCATGTTCCACTTGAACGAGAAGCCGAGGCCGCCCTGCTCCACCGGTTTCGTGACGCCGGGCCACGCGGTGGATTCCTCGGCCACCGTGATACAACCGGGATGCCGCTCGTGCACCACCCGATTCATCGTTTGCAGGAACGCGATCGCGTCCAGGTTCTCGCGCCCGCCGTACTTGTTGCGCAGCCATTCGCCGGGGCGGCGGCTGTAGTCCAGATAGAGCATGGATGCGACGGCATCCACGCGCAGGCCGTCGATGTGAAACTCCTCGAGCCAGTACAGCGCGTTGGCGACGAGGAAATTGCGGACTTCGGTGCGCGCGTAGTTGAAGATGAGCGTGCCCCAGTCGGGGTGTTCGCCTAACCGTGGGTCGTCGTGCTCGTAGAGCGCGGTGCCGTCGAAGCGGCGCAGCGCGAAGTCGTCGCGCGGGAAGTGCGCCGGCACCCAGTCGATCAGCACGCCGATGCCCGCGTCGTGCATCGCGTCGACGAACGCCCGGAAATCATCGGGCGATCCGTAGCGCGCGGTCGGCGCGAAGTATCCCGTCACCTGATAGCCCCAGCTGCCGGTGAACGGGTGCTCGGCGATGGGCAGGAGCTCGACGTGCGTGAAGCCGAAGCGCTTCACGTGCTCGGCGAGACGCGGCGCGATCTCGCGATAACTCAACACGCGGTTGTCGTTGGGCGAACGCATCCACGAGCCGAGGTGCACTTCGTAAATGGCCATCGGGCCGCGAGCCGGATCGGCGGCCTCGCGCGAGGCGAGCCATGCGTCGTCCGCCCAGCGATACGCGGACGCGACGACGCGGCTCGCCGTGCCCGGCGGCATCTCCATCGAGAAGGCGAACGGATCGGTCTTCACGCGCAGCTGCCCCTGCCCCGTCAGGATCTCGAACTTGTAGAGCGCGCCGGCCTCGACGCCGGGCACGAACAGCTCGAACACACCGGAGCCGCCGAGGGAGCGCATGGGGAGCAGTCGGCCATCCCACCCATCGAAGTCGCCGACGACGCTCACGCGCTTGGCGGTCGGCGCCCACACCGCGAAGGATGTGCCGCGTTCGCCATCGAGCTCGCGTACGTGCGCGCCGAGCACGTCCCACAAGCGCAGGTGTGTTCCTTCGTTGAACAGGTGCAGGTCGATGTCGCCTAACGTTGGCCAGAACCGGTACGGGTCGCCGCGTTCCCAGGTGCCGCCGCCGGCAAAGCGGAAGCGAAGCCGGTAGCGCAGCGGCATCGCTACGCCGGCGACGAATCCCTCGAACACGCCCTGCCCAACCGGGTCGAGCGGCACGGTGCGATCCCCGGCGAGCACGGCGTCGACGGCGCTCGCGTCCGGATGGAACGCGCGGATCACGGCACCGCGCTCGCTGCCGCGCGTGGCCGCGTGCGCACCGAGGATGCGGTGCGGATCGGCGAGCTCGCCGGCGGCGAGCCGCGCGAGGTCGGTGCGCGACGCGGGCGGATCGGACTCGATGGCCGGCGCGCGTCCCGACGGACGGCCGGGCTCGGCGCCGGCGCGGCGCGGCTCGCGGCTCATCGCCTAACGCTCACCGGGTCCCTCCGGTGCGTAGCGCAGCAGCACCAGCGAGAACGGGGCGATCGTGGTTTCGTGCTCGCCGGGCGTCACCCCTTGCCGCGCAGCCGTGTGGACCATCTCGACCCACGCGCCCGGCATCGCCATCGTCGGCAACACGAATCGGCGCATCTCCTCCTGGTTGTTCACGATGAGCAGCAGGCTATCGCCTTTGATCGGGCGGCCGTGATCGTCGATGTCGTCCGACGCGTCGCCGTTGATCAGCATCCCGAGCGCGTGCGAGTTGGAATCGTGCCAGTCGGCGTCGGTCATTTCGTGGCCGTCGGGATGGAACCACGAGAGATCCTTCGCGCCGGTCGCATCGAGCGCCTGGCCGCGCAGAAATCCGCGGCGCCGCAACACGGGATTCGCGTGACGGATCGCGAACACGCGGCGCGTGAAGTCGAGCATCGCGCGCTGGCGGGCCTCGAGCGACCAGTCGACCCACGTCGTCTCGTTGTCCTGCGCGTACGCGTTGTTGTTCCCGAATTGCGTGCGGCCCATCTCGTCGCCGTGCGACAGCATGGGCACGCCTTCGGAAAACGCGAGCGTGGCCATGAAGTTGCGCATGCTGCGCTCGCGGCGCGCCAGGATGCGCGGATCGTGCGTCGGCCCTTCGACGCCCCAGTTGCGGCTGTAGTTGGCGTCGGTGCCGTCGTGGTTGCTCTCTCCGTTAGGCAAGTTGTGCTTGCGGTCGTAGCTCACCAGGTCGCGCAGCGTGAAGCCGTCGTGCGCCGTCACGAAGTTGATGCTGGCATAGGTGGGCCGGTCGCTCCACTGATAGATGTCGCTGCTGCCCGAGAGGCGCGACGCGACGTCGTTGACGATGCCGGCGTCACCACGCCAGTAACGGCGCACGTCGTCGCGGTACTTGCCGTTCCACTCGGCCCATCCGATGGGGAAGTTGCCCACCTGGTAGCCGCCCGGCCCGATGTCCCACGGCTCGGCGATGAGCTTGACGCGCGACAGGACCGGATCCTGGTGGATGATGTCGAAGAACGTGCCTAACCGGTTGACCTCGTACAGCTCGCGGGCGAGTACCGGCGCCAGGTCGAAGCGGAATCCATCGACGTGCATCTCCGTCACCCAGTAGCGGAGCGAGTCCATGATGAGCTGGACCGTCCGCGGGTGCCGCATGTTGAGGGAGTTGCCGGTCCCGGTGAAGTCGACGTAGAAACGCGGATTCTTCGGATCGAGCCGGTAGTACGCGACGTTGTCGATGCCGCGCAGCGACAGCGTCGGGCCGAGGTGGTTGCCCTCGGCGGTGTGGTTGTAGACGACGTCGAGAATCACTTCGATGCCGGCCGAGTGGAGCGTCTTCACCATCGACTTGAACTCGCCTACCTGCCGGCCCATGGCGCCGTTGGCGTAGCGGACGTCGGGCGCGAAGAAGCCAATGGAGTTGTAGCCCCAATAATTGGTGAGGCCGTGCTCGGCGAGCGCGCGGTCGATGGCGAAATGGTGCACCGGCAGCAGCTCGACCGCCGTCACGCCTAACGACAGCAGGTGGTCGATGATCGCGTCGGATGCGAGGCCGAGGTACGTGCCGCGCACGTGCTCCGGCACCTGCGGGTGCCGCTTGGTGAGCCCCTTCACGTGGCACTCGTAGATCACCGTGCGGTGCCACGGCGTGCGCGGCGGCCGGTCGTCGCTCCACGTGAACGCCGAGTCGACCACGACGCCCTTGGGGATGTGACCGGCGCTGTTGGCGTGGTTCATCTCGAGATCTTGCAGCGGGCTGCCCACCTGATAGCCGAACAGGGCATCGCTCCACTTGATCGCGCCGCCGATCGCCTTGGCGTACGGGTCGATGAGCAAACACGATGGGTTGAAGCGATGCCCTTCCTCGGGGCGGTACGGTCCGTGGACGCGGTATCCGTACAGTTGGCCGGGGCGCACATCGGGAAGATAGCAGTGCCAGATCTGATCGTTCCGTTCGCGCAGGGCGATGCGCGTACTCTCGACGGCGTCGTCGGGTCCGCTGAACAGGCACAGCTCGACGCCGCTCGCGTTTTCGGAGAAGATCGCGAAATTGACGCCTTCGCCGTCCCAGCTGGCGCCGAGCGGATACGGGTGACCGGGCCACACGCGCATGTCAGCGGTCCTCGAGGCGGTAGAGCACGGCGCTCTCGGGGAGCACGCGAACGCGCGAGTCGCCGCCCGTCTGCTTCGTTAGGCGGGGCGTGTCGCTCGGTCCGCCGTAGCGCGCGTTGCGGGTAGAGAACCGGAGGCGCCACAAGCGGCCGGCCGGCGGCGCCGGCACCGGGACGTGGTGGTCGGCACCCGAAAAGTTGTACGCGGCAAAGAGCGTGTGCCCCTGCCCGTCCGTTGGGCGGGGCTCCACCGTCAGCCACGCGCCGCCGGGATCCGCGGCCGCGGAGAGCACCGCGCGACCGGGTTGGAGCGCGCGCTCTTCGCGCCTCAGCGCGAGAAGGTCGCGGAAGAGC
>DASYXE010000161.1:0-3722 GCA_035935375.1 Gemmatimonadaceae bacterium
CCGCGGTTGCGGTCGCGGCCGCGGCCGCGGCCGCGACGGCCGCGGCGCGTCGCCTCCTCGGTCCCGTTTCCGCGCTCCTCCGTTACGACGTTAGGCGCGGCGGCCCGCGGCGCCGGCGGCGCCGCCGCCGCGGCGCCCTCGCCCACGGCATCGACTTCCATCTGCCCGTTCTCGAGCTTCGTCAGCTTGACGAGCCCCCGTTGGGCCGCCTCGGTCACGAACCGCGAGAACTTCGCCATGCCGAGGTTCTTCTCGTCGAACGAGTTGTCGATGTCCTGCATGACTTGCTTCAAGCGGTCGGCGCGCATCACGTCGCCGTTCCGCTTCATGCGCGACACCGCCTCGACCACCAGCTCCCATGGGTCGCGCGACACCTGCTCGTCTTCACCCGACTTCACGAGACCGGCCAGCGCGTTGTAGCTGTAGTACTCGTCGCAATTCATGACGAGCAGATCGCTCGACGATTCGCGAATGCCGACGCCGATCACGTACTTCCCGTACTCCTTGAGCTTGATGACGAGACTCGAGAAATCCGAGTCGCCCGAGAGCAGGATGATCGTGCCGATCTCCGGACGCGTGAACACCAGCTCCAGGGCATCGATCGCCAGCCGGATGTCCGTCGCGTTTTTCTTGGAGGAGCCGTATGCGGGCGCCCAGATCAGGTCGATCGAGGCTTCGGTGAGCGGAACGACGTACTGCGGGTAGCGCCGCCAGTCGGCGTACGCGCGCTGCACCGCAACCTTGCCCTTGATGATGTCGGACGAGAGCAGGTTGCGCAGCTCGTGGCCCAGGTCCGAGCGAATCCCCATCGTGACGTTGTCGAAGTCGATGAGGAGCGCTGCGTTAGGCGCGTGTGTGAATGGCGAGCCGAACGCC
Organism: Gemmatimonadaceae bacterium; assembly: GCA_035935375.1. Lineage (GTDB taxonomy): Bacteria > Gemmatimonadota > Gemmatimonadetes > Gemmatimonadales > Gemmatimonadaceae > JADGGM01. The sequence continues at coordinate 877 of DASYXE010000161.1, forward strand.
TGCGGCGTCATGGCTTGCGGCCCCCGGTGCACGGGGGTGACCGGCCCCCGGGACGGCGCCGATCGCATGTTGCGTGAGTTCATGAGCTTCCTATCGTGGCAGTGTATTCGAGCGATACCGCGCGCTCGAGCTCTCGCCGCTTCACCTTCCCGCTCCCGGTCATGGGGAAAGTATCGAAGAAGCGGACGAGATCAGGGAGTTTGTAGTCGGCCATCGTGTCGCGGGCGAAATCCTTCAGCTCGTCGCCGGTGATGACCGCACCTTCCACTGGCACGACGCACGCGCAGACCAGCTCACCCATGACATCATGGGGGACACCGATCACGCAGACGTCGTCGACCGCTGGGTGCGCACGCAAGAGATCTTCGACTTCGCGCGGGTAAATCTGATATCCGCCGCGCACGATGGTCTCCTTGGTGCGCCCAACGATCCGCAAGTAGCCGTCCTCGTCGATGATGCCGAGATCACCGGTGAGGAAGAAGCCTTCCGGGGAGAACGACCGGGCAGTCTCCGCGGGCATGCGGGCGTAACCTTGCATCACGTTCGGGCCCCGCACGGCGATTTCGCCGACGGCTTCGGGACCGTGGAGTGCACCGGTGACGAAGTCGACCGCTTTGATCTCGACACCCGCCAGTGGACGACCCACTGTCGTAAGGCGCTTGTCGTCGGGATCGTTGAAGCGGGTGATCGTCACCGTCGGCCCCGTCTCGGTGAGGCCATACGCCACCTGCACATCGCACCACCGGCGAATGCGGCGCACGAGATCTTCGTGGACCGGACCGCCGGCAACGACACCGGTGCGGAGATGCGGGAACGCACCGGGATCGAACCCGGACGACCGCATGATGAGGTGGTAAATCGTCGGCACGCCGTGCATCACGGTCACGCCTTCGCGCTTGAGCAGTTCCACCGCGCGGTCGGCGTCGAAGGTGTCTTGCAACACCACCGTCGCACCCGCGGCGAGCGTACCGACTACGATGCTGAAGCCGAAGATCGTGAACAACGGAACCGAGACGAGCACGCGATCGGCGGGATCCATCTCGAGTGCTTCACCGGTCCGCATCGCGGTTTCGACAATGTTCCGGTGAGACAGTCGCACGCCTTTCGGTTTGCCCATCGTGCCCGACGTGTACAACAGGGCCAGGTCGGAATCGTCATCGACCTCCGCGCGCGATGGGAGCGCGCGCCCTTCTCCACTCGACAAGAGATCCTCGAAGCGGAAGATCCTGTCGTCGTACCACAACTCCTCGTCGCCGACGGTGACGAGGTAGAGCAAGTCCGGCAGCTCGGCGATGATGTCCTCGAACATCTGGAGGTAGTCGATGCCGCCATGCCGTTCCGCCGCGAACACCGCGGACACCTCGGCGTGCCGCAGTTGATACTTGAGCTCGTGGTAGCTGAGTCGAGCGTTGAGCGGAACGACGGTGGCGCCGAGCTTCGCGGCAGCGAGCAGTGTGATGATCCACTCGGGCCAGTTGGGCATGACGATCGCTATCCGGTCGTCCGCCTCGATACCCAACTCACCCAACGCCGCGGCGAGCGCCGTGGCCTTCGCATCCACCTGTCCGTAGGACCACGTGCGACCGGCCGCTATCAACATGGCGCGATCGGGGTGCTCCTCAGCGCGCGTTGCAAATGTGCGTGCGAGGGTCCACGAGGTCGACATCAGTCTTCGACTAAGGGGCGGATCACGATTGCGTTAATCTATAGCTCGATACGCGACACGGATAGGCGCCCGGCGGTGGCAACACGACGTTGGGATCGTAGTTTGGGCATCGAGCGAGGACCCTCGTCGAGTTAATTTCCTCTCGATCGGACACGACGTTGCCCGCGGCTCGAGCGAGGAGATCGTGAGTCGCTTCACTTTTCGCACGCGCGTACTCCTGTATCTGGTGCTGTTCGCGGTGGTCCCCTCCACGGTTTTGATGGTTGGCGGGGCGATCGCGGTGAGTCGCACGCTGCCGGTGTTGAGCGCGAGCAAAGCGTGGGACAACGTCGCGAACTCGGGGCGGCGCGCGATCGAGGCGGCGCGAGCGGCGCCGCTCACGAGCGCGCAGCGCGCGGCGGTCGATGCACACGAGCGCGAGCTGGCCGCCTCTCTGGTCCAGGCGAAGCGCGTCGGATATTTGACATCGCGCGTCGTGGTGCTCGTGATCGTGACCGCGTTGATCGGATCGCTGCTCGTTGCGTTGTTGGCATCGCGTGTGGCGGGACACCTGAGCCGGCAGTTGAGCCGACCGCTGGGCGAAATCGTGGAATGGGCCGACCACATTGCACGAGGCGAGCCGTTGCCGGCGGGTCCGCCGCGGCGCGGTGCGCCGGAGTTCGAGTTGTTACGGCAACGCATGCGTGCGATGGCCGGGGACCTCGAGGCGGCGCGCGAGCGGGACCGGGAGGCAAGTCGTCTCGAGGCGTTCCGTGAGACGGCGCGCCGTGTGGCACACGAGCTCAAGAATCCGCTGACGCCCATTCGCCTGGCGGTCGCGCGTCTCAAGCGTGACGCCGATCCGAGGCTTGCCGACGTAGTGGATGTATTGGAAACGGAGTCGCGGCGGTTGGAAGAGATGGCGCGCAACTTCGCGCAGTTCGGCCGGCTGCCGGAAGGTCCGCCGGCGTCGGTCGACATGGGTGAGCTGGCGCGATACGCGGCGCGTGCGATCGCAACGGAGCGCGTGCCGGTGCGCGTGCAGGTGGACGAACACGTCCCACTCGTGACCGGACATTACGATGCGCTTGCGCGAGCGTTGTCGAACGTGTTGATGAACGCGGTGGATGCGTGTCGCGACGGCGGCGATGTGGAGGTGCATGTGGCTCGCGGTCATACGAACGGCGGCGGCGCGGTGGAC
>DASYXE010000162.1:0-8547 GCA_035935375.1 Gemmatimonadaceae bacterium
CGGGACGTGCCCCCCCATTCCGCGGTGGCGGCACCGGGGCCGCCGTTTGCCACCTCCCGGCCCGAATCGGGGAATCCCCCCCTGAGGGGGGAAGGGGGAAGCGCTCGCCGAGCGTCGGCGAGCGCTTCCCCATTCCCTTGACTGCTATCCGAAACTCAGACGCGCGCCACTACCTTGTAGGCAGGCATTCCCAGACCAGTCAGCTCTTGGGGCTCGGCCGACTCGACGGCGGCACCATGCCGCGCATGCGCATGTACGTCACGATGTTGCCGTAGTGCTCGTTGTCGTGCGTCGCGTTGAGCACCAGCGCGTAGAAGCGCGTATGATCCTGCCCGAACAGCTTCGTCATGCCGGACACCTGGTCGTCCGTCTGCGCGTAGGCGCGCTTGCAGTAGTCGTTGGACGCCTTGAGCGCGGCCACGATGTCCGCTTTGGTGGTCTTGGTCTTCTCGATGTCGTCCTCGCTGCCACCCGGCTCGCCTAACGCGGCGGCACACATCAAGTGCTGCGAGCCCGCGATGTGTGCGATGATCTGGCCGAAGGTGCGCACCTCGGGTGTCGGCCGGAACGCATAGTCGGCGTCCGACATGTCTTCCGCCGACTGGGTGACGTACGCCGTCACCCCGGACCAGATCGCCTGCGTATCGGACACGGAGCCGCTGGCAACGCGCGGCCGCGAGGCAAAGGGCAGTGACGCGACGGCAACCAGCGCAGCGGCTAGACTGATGCGATGCATGTGACGCGCTCCCTCGAGGTGGACGTAGAAACCCGTAACTCCACAATATGCGCGCCGAGCCGGCCACGCAAATAGTGCTGAGCCCGTTCAGTCCAGACGCAAGGCGACCAACGGATCCACGCGCGTCGCTCGACGCGCCGGCACCACGCACGCCACCAACGCCACCGCCAGCATGAACAGTCCAACGGCCACGAACGTCGCCGGATCGGTCGGCTGCACGCCGAAGAGCAGGGACCTCACCACCCGGGTCACGGCGAGCGCACCGAGCAGCCCGACAGCAAGGCCGATGAGCGCCACCGTCATTCCTTGACGCAGCACGAGCGTTAGGACCCCACCCTCGCTCGCGCCCAACGCCATGCGGATGCCGATCTCGCGCCGCCGCTCGGCCACGGAATAGGCGAGCACGCCGTACGTGCCGACGGCCGCCAAGGCCAACGCGACCACCGCGAAAATCACCAGGAGCTCGGCCAGAAACCGAGGACGGGCAAGGGCGTCGTCGAACACATCGTCCATCGTGCGCAGGCCGACGATCGGCAGACCCGGGTCCACCGCGGCTACGATGCGGCGGATCGACGGCGACAACACATCCGGAGCGAGCGTCGACCGCACCACGACGTTCATGTTGCGCGGTGCGAAGCCTTCGTACGTCGGCGTCTGTTCGTTCAATAGGTAGATCTCCGTCCCCGTTTTCGCGTCGACACCGCCCTGCTTCACGTCCTTGGCGACGCCGACGATCGTGAACCACGTGGCCGTGTCGACGACGGGGCCGGGCTGGATCCGGTGACCCACGGCGCTCTGTCCCGGATAGAAGAGCCGGGCCAGCGTCTGGTTGACGATCACCACCGGCGGCGATTTGGGGCCGTCCATCGGCCCGTACGAGCGGCCCTCGACCATCGGGATGCGCATGGTCGAGAAATAGTTAGGCATCACGTAGTTGTAGTAGTCGACGTTTTGCGGCGGGATGCCGGGCTTGGCGACGTAGCCCTCGAATCGCGTGTCGTTGGCATTCACCTGCCGGCGCGGCGGGAGGCCCGACATCGCCGCGGCGCTCTGCACGCCGGGTACCTGGTCCAACTGCCCGGTGATCTGCTCGAAGAGCGCCACGCGGCGCACGCTGTCGGCGTAGGTCGCGGCCGGCAGCACGAGGTTGAACGTGACGAGACTCGAGCGGTCGAAGCCCGAGTCGACGCGGGTGAGCTTCTCGAAGCTGCGCAGCAGGAGTCCCGCTCCAACGAGCAGCGTCACGGCGAGGGCCATCTCGGCGACGACGAGCGCGCGGCGCACGCGGGCCGCCGACGCGTGCGAGGTCGTGCGGCTGCCGGCTTCGCGCAGCGACAGGCTCATCGCGCCGGCGTCGAGCCGGAGCATGGGCGCCAGGCCGAACACGATGCCGGTGGCTAACGCAAGCAGCAGGGTGTAGACCAGCACGTGCGAGTCCAGGCCGACACGCGCGGCGCGCGGGATGCCGGCGTTGTTGGACAGCACCAGCGCGTGGAGTCCCCAGCGGGCCACGAGCAGGCCCACCGCCGCGCCGGCCACCGACAGCACGAGGCTCTCCGCGAGGAACTGCCGAACCAGCCGGCCGCGGCCCGCGCCCAGTGCCGCGCGCAGCACGAGCTCCTTGTGTCGCGTTTCGGCGCGCATGAGGAGCAGGTTGGCCAGGTTCGCACACGCGATGAGCAGGACGAGGAACACCGCCGCCTGGAGCACCCAGAGCGCGCGACCCGCGCTCCCCACGATGTCGGTCAACAGGTCGTCGTAGCGCAGCCGATGCGTCTTGACGTTGGGCGTGTGCACGAAGCCTTTGTCAGCCGGCGTTGCGTTCGGCGTGCCGCCGTCGATCTGCGTCCATTGCGCGAGCATCGGCTCGAGCTGGACGCGCGCGGTGGCCAGCGCGATGCCCGGCTTGAGCCGGCCGATGAGATTCAAGTAGTGGCCGCCGCGATAGGTGGCGATGCTGTCCGGGTCGAGCGTGAGCGGCAGCCAGATGCGCACACCCTGGTCGTGGACATCGAACCCTTTGGGCATGATGCCGACGACCTGGGTCTGGACGCCGTCGATGTCCACTTTCTGCCCCACGATCGAGCGGTCGGCGCCGAAGTTGCTGCGCCACAGCTCATCGGAGAGGAGGGCCACGGGCGGTGCGTTAGGCAGCGTCTCCTGCTCGGTGAACCAGCGGCCGGTCTCGGGCGACACACCGAGCGTCGGGAAGAGGCTGGCCGAGGTGAGCGCCGAGGTCACGCGCGCCGGGCTCGACTCGCCGCCGACGTTGACGGCGTTGGCGTAGTAGGCGCCGACGTTCGAGAAGGACCGGTTCCGCTCCCGAAACTCGAGGAACTCGGCGGCGTCCACGGGAAATTGATCGAAGCCCAGCGTTGGAAACTGGCTGGTGATCAGCACCAGCTTGCCGGGATCGGGATACGGCAACGGGCGCAGAATCACGCCGTTGACGACGCTGAAAATCGCGGTGTTGGCGCCGATGCCTAACGCAAGCGTGAGCACCGCGACGGCGGTGAAGCCCGGCGATCGCACGAGGGTGCGGACGGCGTAGCGGAGCTCGCCCCAGATCTGCTCGAGCCCACCGCCGCCCCACATGTCGCGCGTGACCTCCTTCACGATCCCGACGTTGCCGAATTCCTTGCGCGCCGCGGCCGCCGCATCCTCCGGCGACTCGCCGCGCGCCACGCGCTCCTGCGCATCCATGTCGAGATGGGATTGGATCTCCGCGTCCAGATCCTCGCTGCGCGCACCGCGTTCCTTGGGTGACATCACGCCTCCTCGGGAGGCGGCGCCGAGAAGAATTCGGCCACCGCCGTGGAGAATTGTTCCCACTTCGAGCGTTCGACGGCCAACTGCGTCCGGCCCGCAGGCGTCAGGCGATAGACGCGTACCCGTTGGTTGTTCTCGGACAGCTCCCAGTCGGCCTCGATCCAGCCCTGCTTCTCGAGGCGGTGCAGCGCTGGATAGAGCGACCCCGTGTCCACCTGCAGCACGCCGTGCGACATGGTGCGGATGATCTGGAGTAACCCGTATCCATGCCGGGGACCCCAGCGGAGGCTCTGGAGGATGATGAGGTCGAGCGTCCCCTGGAGGAGCTCGATGCGGGTGAGCGGAGGGTGTCGCTTGGGCATGCGGTCCGGGGCAGGGTGTAGGGTGTCTACAGCCAGGGTGTAAGGTGTCTACAGCCTGGGTTGGTGTCAAGAGCGGGGCGGAGGGAATGGGGAAGCGCTCGCTGGCGCTCGCTTGGGGAAGCGCTGCGCTTGGGGAAGCGCTGCGCTTGGGGAAGCGGCGGGCTACGCCGCCTGAGGGAGTGGAACAACATCAATGGTCTGCGCGACGTGAGCGCCCTCCGCGAGACCGCGCGACGCGGCACTCTCCACCCAGAGACAACTGATGTCCTTCCTCTCCCTCAGGCGGCGTAGCCGTCGCTTCCCCCAGCGAAGCGCTTCCCCCAGCGAGCGCCACCGAGCGCTTCCCCTTTCCCCAGTCTCCGTTGACTCGCCTACGACTCGCGAGTATTTTACTGGACTGTACCAACCAGCCTTCCAATGACTTACGCCATTATTCGAACCGGCGGCATGCAGTTCCGGGCCGAGCCGGGAAAGACAATTCGCATTCCCTCACTCGAAGCCGAGGTGGGCGCCGCCGTCACGTTCGACGAGGTGCTCCTGGGCTCCGACGGCACGACCGTCCACGCCGGCGCCCCGCTCGTCAGCGGTGCCACCGTGACCGGTCAAGTGGTGAAGCACGGCAAGGGCGACAAGATCGTCGTCTTCAAGTTCAAGCGCCGGAAGAACTATGCGCGGAAGCAGGGTCACCGCCAGAAGTTCACCGACGTCAAGATCAACGACATTTCACTCGGCTGACGGTTCGCCATGGCTCACAAAAAAGGTGTCGGCTCGAGCCGCAACGGTCGCGACAGCGGCCCCAAGTACCGCGGCGTGAAAAAATTCGGCGGCGAGCGCGTACGCGCCGGCAACATCATCGTCCGCCAGTGCGGCACCAAGATCCACCCCGGCCGCAACGTCGGCCTGGGGACGGACTTCACGATCTACTCGCTCATCGACGGCGTCGTGAAGTTCGAGCACAAGAACAAGCTGCGGTTCAAGGTCTCGGTATATCCCGAGAGCCGGGAAGCGGCCGCTGGCGCGGCCTGAGGGAAGCGGCGCCTAACGGCGCCTGCGGGAAGGGGCGGGGACTGACATCGATTTGGAAGCGAAAGAACCTCAATGGCAAGCGCGCCATTGAGGTTCTTCTCGTTTCCGGCGTCACCGAGCGGCGCGATCCAATTCCCGCCCCCTTCCCTCAGGGCGCCGTTAGGCGCCCGCTTCCCCCAGGCAACGCCGCTTCCCTCAGGCCGCGCCAGCGGCCGCTTCCCTAGGGCTTTTGTTCGTAATTCGGCGGCTGCGTCTCGTATCGCTTCGTCAGCAGATCCTGCCGCGACACATCCGTCTGCTTCTTTCCGTGCACGTACACCGCAACCGCGCGCGTCGCAAACTCGAACGGGTCGCCATCCCACACGACGACGTTCGCTTCGCGGCCCGCCTGGAGCGTGCCGACCTTGTCCGCCACGCCGAAGATCTCCGCCGGCGCTTGCGTGATCGCCTTGAGCGCATCGTTCCACGGCAGGCCGTAGCCCACCGCGTTCCCCGCCTCGTAGCGGATGTTGCGCACGTTGAACAGCTCTTCGTCGCCGGCGCCATTGCCGACGAGCGCCACTTGCACGCCCGCCTTGCGGAGCAGCGCCACGTTGTCCTGGCGCGCGCCTAACGTACTGAACGAGCTCGGAATGTTCGACTCCGCGCCCGCGAGCACGGGGATCCTGGCCGCCGCCAACCGGTCGGCCACTTCCCAGGCTTCCTCGCCGCCGCCGATGATGACCTTGATCCCGAATTCCTTCGACAGGTCGATCGCCGACTGAATGTCGCTCGCCTCGTCGGCGTTGATCAGCAGCGGAAGCTTGCCCGTCAGCACCGGGACCAGGGCGGCGAGCGACGCCGGCGTCGTCGACATCTGACGCGACTGGCCGCGGTCGAACTCGGCCACGTGCGCCTGATAGTAGCGCGCGTCACGCAGCAGTTCACGCAGCTTGGCGATCTGCTGCCCTTTGGCCGGCGCGCCATCACCGCCGCCATCGCCGATGCTCGCGATCATCGCGGCCGGCGCGCGCAGAATCATCTCGGCGCGCGTGTCGCCATAGAGGTCGATCATCGCGGCCTGTCCGGCAATGAGCCCGCCGCCCGGCGTCGACATGACGCTCGTGATGCCGTCTTCACGCGCCGGCGGAATCAAGACCGAGCGCGGGTTGAGCCCGTCCCACGAGGTGAAATCCGGCGTGATGCCTTCCTCGCTCCGGGCGCGCGACTCGTTCGCGCCCGCGCCGAAGCCGACCTCGACCAGGCCTAACTGAGTTTCCGCGTCCACCAGGCCGGGCGTCACCCACTTGCCCGACGCATCCACCTTCTCGGCGTCCGCCGGCACGGTGACGTTCGCGCCGACCGCCACGATCTTGCCGTCCTTGATGAGCACGGTACCGTTCTCGATCGGCGGACCGCTCACCGGATAGACCTTGCCGCCGGTGATCGCGATCGTCTGCGCCGAGAGCGTGCTAACGGGAGCGATGACCGCGGCCGCGCACAGCGCCGCCAGGAATTGGATCGTGCGTGATGTCATCGCTGGGGCCCTCCCGCCGTCGTCTCGTCCGGCACGAAGCCTAACTCGAAATCACTGCGCCACCGGGCTTGTGGATCGCTCCGATCGTACAGGAGCGCGCCGTCGACCCAGACTTTCTCCGTGTGCGTGTACACGCTGAACGGATCGCCGGACCAGAGCACCACGTCGGCGTCCTTGCCCGACTCGATCGAGCCGATTTTGCCGTCGAGATCGAGCGCCCACGCGGGGTTGATCGTCATCCACTTCACCGCGTCCTCTTCGGTGATGTTGAGACCGATCGCGCGACCCGCCGCCATCGCCTTCGCCACTTCCTGGTTGAGGCGCTGCGAGCCCGACGGATCGTCCGAGTGAATCATCACCTTGACGCCCGCCTTCCAGAGGAGCGCCATGTTGGCGCGCACCGCGTCCAGCGCTTCCATCTTGAAGTCGCCCCAGTCGGCCCACACCGCGGCGCCGATGCCTTCCTTCGCCAACAGGTCGGCGATCTTGTACGCTTCCACGCCGTGGTGGAACGCACGCACCTTGTAGCCGAATTCGTGCGAGATGTCGATCACCTGCGCCATCTCGTCGGCGCGATAGCAGTGCATCTGAACGAGGATGTTGCCGCGCAGCACTTCGGCGAGCGTCTCGAGGCCGAGGTCGCGCTGCGGCGGCTCACCTTTGCGGGTCTTGAGCCACGCGTCCCATTTGCGGCGATAGGCTTCGGCCTTGATCCATTCCGCGCGATAGCCGGCTACGTTGCCCATGCGCGTTTGCGGGCCGCCGCGATTGCCGTAGACGCGCTTGGGATTTTCGCCGCAGGCCATTTTTAGGCCGTACTTGGCGCCCGGGAACTTCATCCCTTGCACGGTGCGCGACGGCACGACTTTGAGAATCGCGCTGCGTCCGCCGAAGAGATTGCCGGAGCCCGGCAGCACCTGCAGGGTCGTGACACCGCCCGCCAGGTTGCGCGGGAACTGCGGGTCCTGCGGCCAGATCGAATGCTCCGCCCACACGTACGGCGTGGCCGGGTTCACGAGCTCGTTGCCATCGCTGTTGGCCTCGACCGCCGGCGCCGGGTACACGCCCAGGTGCGAGTGGACGTCGATAATGCCCGGCGTCACGAACTTGCCCGCGCCATCGATCACCACCGGCGATTCGCCGCCCTCCGCCTGCTTGATCGCGGGATCGTCGGCGCTTTTGCCGACGGCGGCGATCTTGTTGTCCTTCATCAGGAGCGCGCCGTTCGCGATCCGCGGACCGACGGCCGTGAAGATGGTGACGTTCTCGATGAGCGTCGGTTTGGACGGGAACGGCTTGTAGGTGCTCGGGAACGGATCAGCGTTAGGCACCGAGAGGGCGCCGGGGCCGGCCGTCGCGGGCGGCGCCGTGTCGCTACGAGCGGCAGTCGTATCGGCGCGGGCCGGGACGGGCGCTTGCGTGGCGGGCGCGTGCTTCGCGCATCCAGCCACGGTGATCGCAAGCGCGAGAGCGAGCATGCGCATTGCTTCGCGTGACCTCCATCTTGATGGGGGGTGGTGCGGTGTCGGGGGCGGAAGCTATGGGGCGACGCACACCGTCGCCAGGGTCAACGCGGTGGCAGGAGCCGTTGGGCGTTCGTCTCGAGCGCGGACCGCTTGACGTGCTCGGCGAGGGGTAGGGCGAGAAACTGTTCGACGTTCTTTCGCATGCTTTCCACGCCCGGACTCGGCCAATCTGTTCCCCACAGCAGCTGCGACTGCAACTCCTCGAGCCGCGGGAAGTACTCGAGCAGCGAACGCGGTGGGATGCCCGACAGGTCGAGCCACACCTGCTTGTGGCGCCGCAGCACGAAGAACGCTTCCTTCATGTAGAGCGGGCGGCCGCCGTGCGCCATGATGAGGCGCAGGTCCGGAAAATCGATGGCCACATCGTCCAGCTCCATCGGATTCCCGTACTTGCTGCGCGCGCCGGGGAAAATGCTCGTGCCGGTGTGAACGAGCACGGGCAGCCCCCGATCCTCGCACATCCTGTAAATAGTGGCCAGCGAGTCGAGCCCCCGCGTGTAATCGTTGGCGGCGAACGCCTGGTGCGGCGGGTGCAGCTTGAGCACGCGCGTGCCTAACTCGAGCAGGCGCACCACGCCCGCGGCGGCATCGCGCGTCGTCACCGGATCGACG
>DASYXE010000163.1:0-6697 GCA_035935375.1 Gemmatimonadaceae bacterium
ATCGCGCCAGAGTGCGCGCGGTCGTGCGCCGGCTCTTTGGTTTGGGCATCCTGGCGCTCGGCGGCGTCATCGCGACGTTGTCGATCATTGTCGTCGTGCAGCTCGCGAGCCGCCGCCAGATTGTGCGCGGACGGCAGGAAGTGCTCCTTGCGCGCGACGTCAACACGCTGCTGCTCGACCGGCAGGCGGGCGTCCGCGGGTACGTGCTCACCGGCGATTCGACGGCGCTCAGGCCCGAGACGGTCGGCCGCGCACACCTCGGTATCACGCTCGAGTCGCTGCGTGCGGCAACGCAGGACGATGCGCTGTCGCAGGTTCGCGTGGAGCAGCTGCGCGGATTGGTCGCGCGCTGGGACACGAGCTTCGTTGGTCCGGAGCTCGCCGCCGCGCGGCGCGGCGATTTCGAGAGTGCGCGACATCTCGCGGCGCAGAGCACGGCCATCACCGACAGCGCGCGCCTCGTGTCGGCGGACCTGGTCGCGCGCGCCGAGCATCGGCTCAGCACGCGCGATCGCGGCATGGTCGCGCTGCGTTGGTCGTCCGCCGCGATCCTCGTCGCCGAGGTCGCGCTGTTGTACGTGATCATGACGCGCATGCGGCGCCGGCTCCTCGAGCAGGCCGAGGACATGTTCCTGCAGCAAGAGCACCTGGAGCTGCAGGCCACGCAGCTCGAGGAGCAGCAAGCCGAGCTCGAGCAGCAGATGCACGCGCTCCAGCATCTCACGGCGCAGCTGGAGTCGTCCAACAACGAGTTAGGCGACGCGCTCGACGCGGCCGCCACCGCCGGCTCGGCGCTTCGCGAGCGCGACGCCGAGCTCCGCCGGACGAACGCACGCCTGGGCGCCTTGTTCGACGCGGCGCCGCTGGCGGTGTGCGCCGTCGACGCGCAGGGCGTCGTGCAGCAGTGGAACCCGGCCGCGGAACGCATGTTCGGATGGACCGCCGCCGAGGCCGTTGGGCAGCGGCTGCCGATGTTTCCGGCCGGTGCGACACTGCCCGTGCACGATGGGGATGAGCGTGCCGTGAAAACGGATGTGGCCGGCGTCGCAGCCCGCAAGGACGGCAGCACGTTCGAGGTGAGCCTGTCGTGGGGACCGCTCGACCACGAGCCGGCCCAGGGCTACGTGGTGACGTTCGCCGACATGACGGACCGCAAGCGCCTCGAGGCGCAGCTGATGCAGGCGCAGAAGATGGAAGCAGTGGGCCGGCTCGCCGGCGGCGTCGCGCACGACTTCAACAACATGTTGACCGCGATCAAGAGCTACAGCCAGCTCCTGCTGCAGGACGTCGCGGCCGACGACGCGCGCCACAAGGACATCCAGGAGATCGACCTCGCGGCCGACCGCGCCGCCCGCCTAACGCGGCAGCTCCTCGCGTTCAGCCGCCAGCAGATGCTGCAGCCCCGCGTGCTGGACGTGAATCAGACGGTGAGCGAGCTGGAGAAGATGCTGCAGCGCCTGCTGCTCAAGGACATCACGCTCAGCACGCGCCTCGCGCCGGACCTGCACGCGGTGCGCGCCGACGCGGGGCAGTTGGAGCAGGTGATCGTCAATCTCGTGGTCAACGCGCGCGACGCCATGCCGGACGGCGGGCGCCTGACGATCCGCACGCGGAACGTCGCCATCGACGCGGCCTCGGCCCGCGAAGGGTGGTCGTTCGCCGTGCGCCCCGGCGAGTACGTGTTGATCTCGGTGACGGACACCGGACACGGGATGGACGAGGCGACGCAGTCTCGGATCTTCGAGCCGTTCTTCACCACCAAGGACCGTCACAAGGGCACGGGTCTTGGCTTGTCCACGGTCTACGGGATCGTGAAGCAGTCGGGCGGCTACATCCGCGTGATCAGCGAGCCCGGACAGGGATCGGCATTCGAGGTGTATCTGCCCGTTGCCGACGGCGCGGCGTCGCCGGCCGGTCAACCCGCGCGGCCGGCCACGAGCGGCGGGAGCGAGACAGTGTTGGTGGTGGAGGACGACGATGGCATCCGCGCGGTGATCAAACGCATCCTCGAGCGCGCCGGCCACCGCGTGATCGAAGCGACCAACGGCGCCGACGCGCTCCGGATTTGCGAGACGTCGGGCGACACGATCGATCTCGTGCTCTCGGACATCGCGATGCCGGAGATGCAGGGCCCCGACCTGGCGCGTCGCATCCGCGAGCGGCATCCGGACATGGCGATGCTGCTCATGTCGGGCTACGCCGAGAGCGCCACGCAGCAGGACGGCATCCTCGCCGAGGGCGTCGAGTTCCTGGGCAAGCCGTTCTCGCCGGACGCGCTGACGCGCAAGATCCGGCACATTCTGGACGGCGCGGCCTAACGCGCCGCGCCGGCGGCTACTCGTGGCGCAGGGCCACCATGGGGTCCACGCGCGTGGCACGGCGCGCCGGCACCAGCGCCGCGAGCACTCCCACCAGCGCGAGGCCGGCCACCGTGCACACGAACGTGGGCACGTCGGTGGGGCTCACCTCGAACAACATGGACCGCATCACGCGCGTCAGTCCGAGCGCGATGACGACGCCGCCCACCGCGCCCGCGGCGATCAGCCGGAGGTGCTCGCGCAGCACCATGCGCAACACATCCCGCGACCGCGCGCCTAACGCAACGCGGATGCCGAACTCGCGCGTCCGGCGCGTCACCGTGTAGGCGGCGAGCCCGTACATGCCGATCGCCGCCAACGTCATGGCGACCGCCGCGAAGAGCGACACCAGTGCCATCGTCAGGCGCCGGGCGGCTGTCTGGCGCTCGATCAACTGCTCGAGGCTCACGATCTCGCCGATCGGCTGCTGCGGATCGGCGCGCGTCACCGCGTCGCGCACCACGTTCGCGAGCGCGAGCGGATGCCCGGCCGCGCGCACGGCGATCCAGACTTGGTTGAGCGGACCCGACTGGGCCGCCGCCTCATAGAGCTCCGGTTGCGGCGGATCGTCGACCCGTCCCGACCGCAAGGCAGCGCTCTCGCCGATCACGGTCGCTTCGCCGCTGCCGCCCTGCACCGCGTGCACCGGGATCCGCTTGCCGATCGGCGATTGTCCGGGCCACAATCGTTTCGCGAGCAGATCGTTCACGACGACGACTCGCGGGGCGTCGGCGCGGTCGGCGGCCCCGAACACGCGGCCGGCGAGCAGCGGAATGCGCAGCGTCGTGAAGTATTGCCCGTCCACGACGTCGAGACCCATCATCAACACCTGGTCCGGGTCGTCGGGGCGCACCTCCCGCGGATCCATGGCTAACATCATCGACGCGCCGCTGAGCGGCAGCGTCCGTGACAGCGACACGCCCAGCACGCCCGGCTGTCGCATCACGTCGCCCTCGACCTGCTCGAAGAAGTCGTGCTGCTGCTGCACGTTCGGGTAGCGCGAGGGCGTGAGGCGGATGCGCGCGGCGAGCACGTTCTCGGGATCGAAGCCAGGACGAACCTCGCTCAGCCGCATGAAACTGCGCACGAGCAGGCCGGCGCCCACGAGCAGCACCAGGGCGAGCGCCATCTCGGTGGCGACGAGCACGCCGTGCGAGCGCCGGCGCGCGCCGACGCTCGCGGCCGAATCATCGCGCAGCGTGCGCTCGACGTCGGGCGACGCGGCGCGCAGCGCGGGCACGAGCGAGAAGGCGATGCCGGTCGCGAACGCCAGCAGCACGGTGAAGGCGAGCGCGCGCCCATCGATCCCGATCGCGCCGACGCGCGGCAGCACGCCCGGCCACGCGCCGAGGATCGCCTGGAGACCCCAGGCGCCTAACGCGAGACCGGCGGCGCCCGCGGTCAGCGACAGCACCACGCTCTCGGTGAGCAGCTGCCGCACGATGCGCCCGCGCCCCGCGCCTAACGCACGGCGGACGGCGATCTCCCGCCGGCGGCCGCTGGACCGCGCGACGAGGAGGCCGGCGGCGTTCACGCAGGCGATGAGCATCACCACGCCCACCGCGCCGAAGAGCACGAGAATCAATGTGCGCCCGCCGCCCACGACCGAACGGCTCAACGCCTGCAGCGTGAACGCCGGCGCCATGTCGAGCCCGGGCTTGAGTCCGCCACCGAGGGGCGGGCCCCCGCCGGGTGCTCCGGCCGACTGCGCGACGACTTCTCTGCGCACGGCGCCGCCGGGTCCGCCCGCGCCCGAGGCGCCGGTCCTCCGCGGCGTCGACGCCAAGTCCGCGGCGAGCCGCTTCGAAAGCACCGACAAATCGGCGGCCACGCGACCGAACGACGCGTGAGGCGCCAACCGTCCCACTGCACTGAACGCGAAATAGTTCGCGTTCACCTCGAGCTGCGGATTGTCGGCGAACGCCACGCCAATGGGCAGCCACAGCTCGGTGCGGTCATCCGGAAACTGCGCCGCCGGCGGGAGGACGCCGATCACGGTGTAGGCGCGGCCGTCGAGGGTGATCGTCTTGCCTAACACGGACCGGTCGCGCCCGTAGCGGCCCGACCAGGTGGCATAGCTGAGGACGGTCACGGGCTGGTGAACATCCGCGGACGCGAACGCGCGCCCGATGATCGGATGCACGTCGAGTACCGAGAAGAGGTCGGGTGACACGACAGCCGCCTGCACTTCCACCGGATCGCCGAGGCCTGTCATGTTCGACCGCTGCGTGGTGTACACCGCGAGGCCCGCGAAATCCCGGCGCATGTTCCGGATGTCGGACGCATACGGATAGGAGAGGCCCATCCGGAATTGACCGCCTAACCCGCTGGACCACACGTCGACCAGGCGGTCGGATTGCGGGTACGGCAACGGCCGCAAGAGCACGGCGTCGACGACGCTGAAAATCGCGGTGCTCGCACCGATGCCCAACGCCAGCGTCAGCACGGTGACGGCGGCGAAGCCTGGGCTGCGGAGGAGCGTGCGGAGGGCGTACCGGAGATCGTTGAGCATGAGCAGCGAGATCCTAGGGCGGAGAGGGGGCACGCGGCGCATCCGCGCGACGAGCGAGCGTCATGATTCTTCGCGTGCGCGAAGGGAATACTCGTGCCACCGCGACGCGCGCGCATGTCGCGTCTGGGATGCATGTTAGCCAACGGTGCGATCGACCGCGCGGTCGCGCACTGTCCGTCTCTGGGACCGCTCGTGCCGGAACCGAACGCTCGTGCGGGCTATGCCGGCGGCGGCTCGGTGAGTCCCGATCCCTCGGGCGACGCGCTCTCGACCTCGATCGGCAGCGCGACGTCGCGATCCAGCGCCAACGGCACGAGCCACCGCAGGTTGTCGATCACGTTCGGCGGCAGCTCGTTCACCGGTGCCCGGAACACCCGCTGGTCCTCGGCCGTGTGGGCGCGCAGCGCCGCATCATCGCATGCCCGCACGACGTGCATGATGTACTGCGCATCGCGCCAGACGAGCACCGCCTCCCACGTCGCCACGTCGACGCCGGCTTCTTCGCGCACTTCGCGCCGCGCCGCATCCTCGGCGCGCTCGCCGGCACGGAGCTTCCCGCCTAACGCATTGACGCGCCCCTGCTGCCACGCCGGGCGCGTCTTCTCCATGAGCACGACGTGGCGGCGGTCCGCCGTGAACAGCAGGGCGAGGACGTACTGAAACACTAGGCAGTCGGGAAGCGCGCGCCTAACGGCTCGTTGCGGACAGCGCTACGCCGGGGGAAACGGCGGCGCTGCCCCAAACGTGGCGTCAGGCACGCGGTTCCCTCTTTCACTGGTACATGATGAAGACCGGGATCGGCTTCAGCTTCACCACCTGCTCCGGCGTCAGCATCGGCTTGTCGTTTTTATAGAACACCTTGAACCCCGCGAACTGCACCGGGTGGTCGAAGATGTAGTGCAGGTACGAGCTGCGCTTCAGGTGCGGCGCGCCGAAGCCGTCCATGTCGATCACCATCTGCACGCGCGGATCGAGGTGGATGCGCTCGTGATTCGTCAGCATCGGCCGCGTGAACCGGTGCACGATCAGCATCTTGGGCGGCAGCTGATACTGCGTGACTAACGCAGCCAGCGTGTCCGCCGCCACATTCACCTGGGACGCGTCCAGCGTCCCGATCACGTGGCCCGGTACCTTCGTCGCCGGCATCGCGAACTCGGGGTCGAGCGCCAGGTGTACCGTTGGGCGCTCGAGGTACTTGAGGAGCGGCGTGATCTCGCTCCGCACCGAGCTGCGCCCCACCTGCACGTCGAGAATCAACAAGTACCCGCGACGCTCCGCCCACGATGCCACCTTGTCGATCACCGAGTCGGGCATCCGCGCGCGATACATCCCGTCCCGACCCGCCGTCCCCTGCGCCACCGTCACGATCAGCTCGAGCGCCGGCAGCACGGGCGTCGTGCTGTCCGCGCGGAGATACTCGTCGGACTGGCGCTGCAACCGCGCGAGCATCGAATCAGGATTGATCTCGCCAAGGATGCCCATGCGCTTGGAGAACGGGTTGCCGTAGTAGGCCACGACCCGGCATCCGGGGAACAACGAACCCGGCAGCGGCGCCTGGCCGAGCGCGCGCCGCGCGACCTCGCCGTGCCAGGCTGCTGGCTGCGCCGCGACCGCCGGCGCCGCGTGGCGCGTGTGTCGGGTGTGGTGCCGACCCGTCGCGTGCGCCCGCGTCCCGCCATCGCGCGCGCTGTCGGCCACGGCTGCCGAATCGGCCGACGCGACCCGGATGCTGTCCTGCTCGGCGCGGCGGATCGAGTCGGCGCGCGCCGAGTCGCTGTCGGCGCGGATCGCCGCCAACACGTTGGTGAGGCGCGTATCGGATTGACAG
>DASYXE010000164.1:0-3908 GCA_035935375.1 Gemmatimonadaceae bacterium
CAGCATCCGGAACAACTTGTCTGCCGCGACGGGGTCCGCCTGGTCGGCGCGTTGGATCAGGGCATCGAGCTCGGTATCCACATCTCCTCGACGACGACAAAAGGGCGACGGTCATACGCGCTCAACGTACAGCGCACATGACCGTCGCGAAACGTCCGTATCAGACCGGACGTGGGTGCCCAACCGTGCTCAGCGCGAGCCGCGCATTCCGGCTTCGCGCTCGAGAAGAGCCCGCTTCCGCTCGACGCCCCACCGGTAGCCGGTGAGTGCGCCGTCCCGTGCGATGACGCGATGGCACGGGACGACGATGGCCAGCGGATTTGCGCCGCACGCGGCACCGACGGCGCGAGCGGATGTCGGGCGACCGAGGCGCGCAGCGAGCTGGCCGTAGGTCGTGGTGGCTCCAGGCGGAATCGCACGCAGCGCGCGCCACACCTCGCGCTGGAACGGCGTACCGCGCATGTCGAGCGGCACATCGAGTTTCTTGGCGGGTGTCTCGACGAGCGCGGCGACGCGCTCGGCCAGCGCGTCGAGTACCGCGTCGGATCCGGCCCACTCGCCTAACGGAAAGCGTCGCGCCAGCTCGCGGCGCAAGGCCTCGCGGTCGTCGCCCACGAGCACGGCCACGAGGCCGGCCGCGCTCCGCGCGACGAGCACGAGTCCGATCGGGGATCGTGCAAACGCGACGTGCATCACGTCGGCACGCGCGCGGCGCGCGGTTGCGGCGCGTCCGCTGCGGTGGGAACGGGCGCTGAGTGCAGCAGTCATAAAATCCTCTCGAGCAAATGTCGGTCGTGGTGATTCACGGACGCAATATGGACCGTCCGAGTGGATTCAAGCTGGCCATTTTCGGACACCGATGCGGTCGTCCAGCCGTGAACCACACGCCGCTTGCGAGCGCCACAATGACGGAGGCGTACTGGTGTCCGAAAATGGCTAGTACGGCCGTTGGTCACGGGCTAGCTTCCGGCCATGACTTCGGAGACCACAGCACTGTACCAGGCACTCGCATCGCACGACCCGCGCTTCGACGGCGTCTTTTACGTGGGCGTGACATCGACTGGCATCTATTGTCGGCCGGTGTGCACGGCCCGTACGCCGAGAGCCGCCAACTGTCGCTTCTTCGACAGCGCCGAAGCCGCGGAGAAGGCGAACTTCCGCCCGTGCCTCCGATGCCGGCCCGAGCTCGCGCCCGGCAACGCGCCGGTCGATGACGCGCACCGCATCGCGAACCTCATCGCACACCGCATCGACGAAGGGATGCTCGATGACGGCGCCGGGCTCGAGTCGATCGCCAGGCGATTTGGTTGGAGCTCGCGGCAGATTCGCCGCATGATGCAGCGCGAGCTCGGCGTGTCGCCCATGGAGCTCCTTCTCACGCGGCGCTTGCTGTTGGCCAAGCAGCTCCTAACGGAAACGACGCTCCCGGTCTCCGAGGTCGCGTTCGCCAGCGGCTTCGCCAGCGTGCGCCGCTTCAACGACGCGTTCAACGGACGTTACGGCATTCCGCCGACGCAGTTCCGAAAAGCGACACCGGACGCGCGGAGCGCGGCCGCATCATCGGACACCTTTCGACTGCAACTCGTTTACCGGCCGCCGTTCGAGTGGGGCGAGATGCTTGCGTTCCTCGGGACGCGCGCCATGCGCGGCGTGGAATGCATCGACGGCGATGCGTACTTGCGCACCGTGCGCCTCGGGACGCACACGGGCTGGATTCGAGTCGCACACGTTCCCCAGCGGCGCGCACTGGTCGTGGAGCTTCCACACGCGCTCACGCCGGTGCTGCCGGCGTTGTTGGGCCGGCTCCGTCACCTGTTCGACTTGAGTGCGCGGCCCGACGTGATCGCCGCGCACCTGTCGCGCGATCCCGTGCTCGCGGAGTCGCTCGCTCGGCGGCCAGGGTTGCGCGTGCCGGGCGCGTTCGACGGTTTCGAGCTCGCGCTTCGCGCGATCCTCGGCCAACAGATCACGGTCAAAGCGGCGACGACGATCGCCGGCCGCTACGTGGCTGCGTTAGGCGAGTCGGTGCGGACGCCCTACGCCGGGCTCGACCGCCTGGTGCCGGCGCCCGAGCGGGTGGCGCGTGCCCGCGTCGAGGACCTGGCGGCCCTCGGCATCGTTCGGACGCGAGCCGAGAGCATTCGTGCCCTCGCGCGCGAGATGGCGGAGGGTCGACTCTCGCTCGAGCCGGGCGCTCAGCCCGACGAAGCGATCGCGCGGCTCACGGCGCTGCCGGGAGTGGGACCGTGGACGGCGCACTACATCGCCATGCGCGCCCTCAGGTGGCCGGACGCCTTCCCGAAAGAAGACGTCGCGGCGCGCAAAGCGTTAGGCGGGGTGAGCGCCGGCGCCGCCGAGGCGGCGTCGCAGGCGTGGCGGCCGTGGCGCAGCTACGCACTGCTGCACCTGTGGCACACCGCATCGCGGGTGACACCGTGATGCGGTGTGCCGACCGGCGGCGCCGCTCAGCAGCCGGATCCCGCTGTGGCGAGCGCCGGCGCCGGGACGTCGGTGAGCGAATGGCGGCCGAGCGCCGCGTCGAGCACCGGGAGGTCGGTCTTCGTTAGGCGCTGGGCGGCGGCCGCGACCGTCGCCAGCTCCTTGCACGTCGCGGCGACCGCCGCCAGTGACGAGGGCGTGGGCGCCATGTCGCCGTTGTCCTGTGCCTCGAGCAGCTGCACGAAGGCGCCGCTCACACGCACGTAGTCGGGTGGCGGTGCAGGGCCGCGTCCGAATCGGAAGCCGCGTTCGCCGGTTGAGTCGCCGGCCACGCTGTCCAGCTTCGCGTCGAACGTCTTCACAGCCGCGCTGACGTCGCTGGCCTGCGATGAGCCGGCCGCCTTCTCGACGTTTGCCCGCAAATCGGCGAGCGCGTGATACCCCGCCCACGTACTCGAAAGTCCGCGATACATGCGCATCATGAGATCGTGCTGTGCACGGAGCGCGACGGTGCCGGCGGGCGAGCGCGGGTCGTTGCGAACGGTCGCCGTCTGCGTGTACGTCGTGCCGTTGACCGTCAGCTTGATCGTGTACACGCCGGGCAGCGCAATGGGCCCCTCCGGGGACGCCGGCGTCAGGCCCGGGTTGGCGTTGATCTCGAACGAGTGCGAGAACGCCGGCGGCGCATCGTAGCGCAGGTCCCAATTGACGCGGTTGAGGCCGACGGCCGTCGGCATCGGCGCCGGCTTGGCGAGCCAGAAGTTAGGCTCCGGCGGGTCGGCCGCTTCGCGCACGGGAGCCACCGGCGCGCTCGACAGGTGGCGCACCACCGCACCGGACGCGTCGAGCACGTCGAGCGTGATATCGCCGCGCGGCGCCGCCGCGAGGGTGTAGTAGATCACGACACCCTCGGGCGGATTGAGCGCGTGCGGCACCTCGGGCGGGAACGGCGTGTCGTACCCGTCGTTGCGGCGCACGCGGACGGCGTCGTCCGGCTTGAAGAGGTGCGCGGGCGCGGACGCGATGGCGGGCGTGAGGTCGCGCAGCACCGTGTAGTCGTCGAGCACCCAGATCCCGCGCCCATACGTGCCGACGATGAGGTCGTTCCCGTGGAACGTGATGTCGCGATACGATGTGTTAGGCAGGTTGAGCTGCAGCGATTGCCACTGGTCGCCGTCGTCGAACGACACATACATCGCGCTCTCGGTGCCGGCGAACAACAGCCCCGCCCGCTTGGGGTCGTTGCGGATCGTGTGCGCGAAACTGCCGCTCGGCTCGTCGGTCGGGAGGCCGGTGACGATCTTCGTCCACGTCTTGCCGTAGTCGCGCGTGCGATAGAAGTACGGGGTGTAGTCGCCCACGGTGTGCTCGTCGATCGCGACATAGGCGGCGCCGGCGCTCGTGTGCGAAGCGTCGATCGTCTGGATGTCCGCGCGGGCTGCGTTAGGCAGGCCGGCGATCGACACGTC
>DASYXE010000165.1:0-1551 GCA_035935375.1 Gemmatimonadaceae bacterium
GACGCCGACTACCCGAGCACCGCGCTCGTGGCCCACGAGTTGGGCCAGGAATGGTTCGGCGACTACGTGCAGGGCCGAGACTGGGCGGACATCTGGCTCAACGAGGGATTCGCGACGTACATGGAAGCCCTGTACACGCAACACCACGACGGCAACGACGCCTTCCGCTACGAGATGCTGCAGGACGAAGAAACCGCGCGGGCGCAGGACCGCCGCGACTATCTCCGCCCGATCGTCGATTGGCACTTCGACGACCCGTTGGACATGTTCGACGCGATCACGCACGAGAAGGGCGCGGCCGTGCTCGACATGCTGCGCTACGTGATCGATGGCCCGTCTGCCGCGGCCCAGCCTGCCTCGCAGCGCGAGACCTTGTTCCGCGCCCTCAACCACTACCTCGTGCTGCACCACACCCATACGGCAACCACGGCCGATCTCATCGATGCCCTGAGGGAGTCCACCGGACTGGAGTTAGGCTGGTTTTTTCACGAATGGCTCTTCATGGCCGGGACGCCGAGTTACCGCGTGTCGGCGCGGTACGATTCGGCGCGCCGGGTCGAGGTGGTGCACGTCGACCAGGTCCAGCACATCGACTCGCTCACGCCCGTCTTTCGCATGCCGGTCGAGCTCGCCTTCCACGGCGTTGGGCAACAGTCCGCCGCCGTGCAGGTGGGGGATTCCCTCGCGTCGCAGGACTTCGAGGTCCCGCTCACCTTCGCGCCCGCGTGGGTGGACTTCGACCCCGACGGCTTCATCGACAAGACGCTGGACTTCCCGCAACCGCTCGCGGCGCTCGCGGCGCGGGCGGAGCATGACCCGTCGATGATGAGCCGGTTAGGCGCGGTCCGGACCCTCGGCGCCATGAAGGACTCGGCGTTAGGCGAGCGCGAGCGCGTGCTCGCGCAGGTGCTCCGCACCGACGGCTTCTACGGCGTCCGCTCAGCGGCGGCCGCCTCGCTCGGCACCATCGCGTCGAGCGAGGCGCGAGCCGCCCTCATCGACGCCGTACGCGCCCAGCCCGATTCCCGTGTCCGCACGGCCGCTGCGTCAGGACTCGGCTCGTCCGCCGGCGACAGCGATGTGTACGCCGCGCTCGTGACGGCGCTGGACGGCGATGCCAGCTACGCCGTCCAGGCCGCCGCCGCGCGCGGCATCGGCCAATCGCGGAACGCCAACGCGGAGCCGGTGCTTGCTGCGAAAATGCGCGACGGGTCCGACGTCCACGTCCTAACGGCCGTGCTGGCGGCGCTGGCCGCCACGCGGGATCCGCGCGCGGCGTCCGTGCTGCTCGATGCCGCCCAACCGGGCATGCCCGAGGGCGTCCGAGCGACCGCGCTCGCGGACCTCGCCTCCATGCAGGATGCCGTTCCGCGCGAAGACTCGGCGCGCGTGATCGACGCGGCTCGCTCGGCGCTCGACGACCCGGTACTCACCGTGCGACTGTCGGGCGAAGGGTTGGCAGGCGCCTTCGGCCTCACCCAGTTCCGCGATGCTGTCGCGCGCGACGCGGACGCGCCGCTCGTGATCCAGAGCCGGCTCGCGCGGCGGGTG
>DASYXE010000166.1:0-2920 GCA_035935375.1 Gemmatimonadaceae bacterium
CGCCGGGCGTGCAAGCCCAACACGATTGGTTTGATGTCGCGAGCCGGATCGCCGGCGTGCGGTGCCTGCTGCACGGGCTCATCGGTACGCTGTCGCACAGTCGGGCGACCTGGGTGTGGATGAGCCTCACGCAAACGCAGCTCGCCTGGCAGACGGGGCACCTGGCGCTCTTCACGCGCTACGGCGGCGTGCCGCTCTGGGTGCGGATCGATAATCTCAAGACGGCCGTGGCGCGCGGGGCGGGACCGAGCGCCGTGCTCACCCCGGCGTTTGCGACATTTGCCCAGCAGTGTGGCTTCGCGGTGGATCCCTGTCGCGCGCGCACCGGCTCCGACAAAGGCAAAGTGGAGCGCACGGTGCGCACCGATCGCGGCGCGTTTGCGGATCTCTTCCTGGCGGAGTGGCCGTCGCTCGCCGCCTTACAAGCGGCGCTCGATACCCGGGCCACGGAGATGCACGCGCGGCGCCGCTGTCCGGCGACCGGCACGACGATCGCCGAGGTGCTCGCGGCGGAGCAGCGCGTGTTGCAGCTGGTGCCAGCGATGCACGAGCCGTTTGACTGCGTCGTCGCACGACGCGTCTCACGCGAGTGCTTGGTGTCGTTTGAAGGGCGGCGCTACTCGGTGCCCTTCGCCGCCGTCGGGCGCGCGGTCGAAGTGCGCGGGACCGCGGCGCACGTCGTGATCCTCGCCGAGGGACAGGAGCTCGCCCGGCATGCGCGGCACACCGCGGCGCGGCTGGTGCTCACCCCCGCGCACTACGAGGGCGCGTCCACGCCGACCGTCCGTGCACCGACCCCGCTCGGTCGCCGGGCGCGCCTTCAGTTAGGCGCGTGGCCGGGGCTCCCGACGCCCACGATGGTGGGGCGCCCGCTCGACGCGTATGTCACCTTGGTCGAGGAGGCATGCCGATGAGCCCCCTCCCCAAGAAAGCGCCGGTGGTGACGCTCGATCCGGTCGCCACCAAGCTCGCCACGTTAGGCCTCGACTATCCGGCGAGCTGTCTGCCGGACCTGGTCGAGCAGTGCACTCGAGAGCAACTCTCGCCCCTAAGTTTCCTCGAGCTCGTGCTCACCGGCGAGCTCGAGCGCAAGGACGAGCGGCGCGTGACCACGATGCTCAAGCTCTCGGGGCTGCCGTCCGGGAAAACCCTCGAGGACTTCGACTGGAGCTTTCAGCCCCGCGTCGATCGGCGCCAGATCGAGACACTGGCTACGTGCAGCTACATCCGCGAGAAGACAAACGTGCTCTTCCTGGGTCCACCGGGCGTGGGGAAAAGCCATCTCGCCACCGCGTTAGGCGTCAAGGCGATCAAGAACGGCTTTTCGGTGAGTCACTTCGTGCTCGACGATCTCATGCACGTGCTCCGCGCCGATGCCGCCGTGCCGCCGGCGCGGCTCCGCGCCAAGCGCTATTTCAACTCCGCGCTGCTCATCATCGACGAGGTCGGCTTCCGCCCGTTAGACCGGAGCGAAGCCAATCTCTTCTTCCGCCTCGTCTCGGCCCGCTACGAACGTGGGAGCATCGTGCTCACCTCGAACAAGCACGTGCGGGACTGGCCCGCGGTCTTCGCCGACGACGAGATCCTGACCACGGCGATCCTGGACCGCTTGCTCCACCACGTCCAGGTCCTGCACATCGACGGCCGGAGCTACCGGCTCCGCGAACTCGGTGCCCTCCTCGGGCCGCGGCCCGACGCGCCGACTCACCCCCACCCCAATTCCGGAGGTGCTCCAGCCTAAGTCCTGCACCACCCGCGTGCGGGAATTTGCCTGTTCAGAAAGTGCGGGAATTTGGGTGTACTTGCACATCCTCGATCGCGTGCGTGAGCGCGACGGCTGTTTCGATACCGCTCGTAAGGCGAGCGATGAGTCGCTCCACCTCGTGGCGCGGCGTCTCCTCGGCCGTAACGCGACGCCGATACGCGACCGAAAGATCATCGAGGGCGTCCGGGAGCAGCGCGTCCGGTGCGGTCGCCACGACTAACGTGCCGTCGGCCGCGATGATGCGTGGGCAAACGCGGTGATACAGCAGGTATTCGCGAGACACGCCGTTGGCGAGCGCGACAGCATCGTCGGTGCGCGGCACTGACATGAGCGACATCGCTCCAGCATTCGCGCGCGCACGCGGCAACGGACCCGCAGTCGGAGCGCGCGCTGAAGAAAACGGACCGCCAACCTAACGAGTCGGGTTCGAGAAGGCAATCAGTGCGCGTTAGGCGAGTATCGGCCGTCCTGAAGCCCCGCTGAACTTTTCTCACTTTTCACACTTTTCACATGGATTTCGCACACGCGTGCGAAAAGTGTGAAATCGACGCGCGGCGTCACGAGCGGAAGTCGCGCATCGGCAGCAAGTTAGGCATTCCCGAGACGCGGCACGAAGCGTGAAGAGCGCGCGACCGGCGCGTTCCGGCGAGGGAACGCGGATGTTCCTTCCCGATGGAGGCGATTCATGCGTGTCGCTCGTGTCGTCCGTGCGTGGCATCTCGCGCGCCTGTTTGCGATGGTGTGCTTCGTGGTGAGTGCGGTGTTCCTTCCGTCGCTCGCCAGGGCTCAAACAGACACGACGGCGAAGCCCGATACCACGACGCAGCCGGACAGCGTCAAACCGTCGCCCGCCAATCCGCAGGGCATTTGCATCAGCTGCGGTCCCGGGAACTCGCCGCCGATCGTCACGATCACACCCGGCACGAGCACGTTCGGTTCCGGCACGCAGGCGGTGAGCATCGACTGGTGCGACGATTCCGCGCTCGCCGCGTCGACTCGCATCATCACGCTGAACGGGACCAACGTGACATCGCAGTTCACCTACGTCCACGTGACGCCCGTGGCGCCCTGCGGCGATGAAGCACAATCACGACGACTTACAAGTGGGACAACATTTGGGACGAGGTCACGATCGTCGCGCCGCCGTTGCACGAC
>DASYXE010000167.1:0-6972 GCA_035935375.1 Gemmatimonadaceae bacterium
TCGGCCTCGGTGATCGGGACGAGCAGGCCGCCGGCGCCTTCGACGACGATCGCATCGATGTCTCGGGTGAGGCGATGAAACGACTCGTCGAGCGGATGCAACGTGAGCGTACGGCCGGCGCGGCGTGCGGCCATCCATGGAGCGAGCGGCTCGTGGAGCGCGATGGGACACACGTCTCGCATCGACGCGCCGTTGCCGGCAGCCACGGCGAGTGCGCGTGCATCGGAGGCTGGGTCGTCGATCAATACGCCCGTCTCGACGGGTTTCATCGCCGCGACGCGCCGGCCGTCGGCCCGCATGAGGCCTACGAGCGCTCGGCTAACGGTGGTCTTCCCGACACCGGTGTCGGTTCCGGTCACGCCTAACCGAATCATCGCCACTCGAGGAAGCGCTCGATCACGCGATAGATGACGTCCAGATCGTCGGCTGTGGTGCAGAACGGCGGCAACACGTACACGACGTTGCCGAGCGGCCGCAGCAGGACACCATGGCGAAGGGCGAACGCCGCGAGCTCACTGCCGACGGCGCGCAAATAGCCGTCCTCACCGTCGAGATCCAAGGCAGCGACCGTTCCCAGTACCCGCGTGCGGCGGACGCGCGGATGCGACGCCAGTCGCGCCATGTGCTCGCGGTGCGCGCGTTCGATGGCTTCGCGGCGGCGCGCCGAATCGGCGTCGAGCAGCGCGAGACTCGCGCGTCCCGCCGCGCAGGCGACGGGATTTGCCGTGTACGAGTGACCGTGGAACAGCGTCTGGCGGCGATCCTGGCTGCGAAACCCCTCGAAGACGCGTTCCGTGGTCACGGTGGCGCCGAGTGGAAGCGCGCCTCCCGTTAGGCCCTTGGACAGACACATGATGTCCGGGGCGACGCCGGCGCGCGCGCACGCGAACAGTGGTCCGGTGCGCCCGAAACCGGTGAGCACTTCGTCGGCGATGAGCAGCACGTGCGCCTTGGCGCAGCATTCGGCCAACGCGCGCAGCGTGTGCTCCGGCCACATGCGCATTCCGCCGGCGCCCAGCAGCAGCGGTTCCACGATGAGCGCGGCGAGCTCGGAGCCGCGTTGGTCAATGAGCGCGCGCAGGCCGCCGACCGTGTCGCCATCGACCGGATCGGGCAAGCGCTCGACGGTCCACAATCGGTCGGCGAACGGATCCGTGAATGTGCCGCGCGCGCTGACGCTCATGGCACCGAAGGTGTCCCCGTGGTACGCGTGCTCGACGGCGGCGATGAGGGGGCGGTGCTCGCCGCGGTTGCGCCAGAACTGGAGCGCGGCCTTGACCGCGACCTCGACGGCGGTCGAGCCGTCATCCGAGAAAAACACGCGCGTCAGGCCGGGCGGCAGGACGGTCACGAGCTCGGCGGCCAGCCGCGCGGCCGGTTCGTGGGTGCACCCGGCGAAGATCACCTGCTCCAGGGTGCGCGACTGCTCGGCGATGGCCGTTGCGATAGCGGGGTGGCAGTGGCCGTGGAGCGTGACCCACCACGATGAGATCGCGTCGAGCAGCACGCGGCCATCGGCGGTGTGCAGGCGCGGACCCTCGGCGCGAACGATCGGAACGGGGAGTGGTGCGGTGGCGTGCTGCGTGTACGGGTGCCACACGTACCGCGCGTCGAGCGCGGTCCACTCGGCGGCGGTCACGAGGCGCGGCGGGGCAGCAGGTCGCGGAGCGCCGCCAGGAGGCGTGCGATCTGCTCGGGCGTATGGGAGGCACTCGCCGTGATCCGCAGGCGCGCGCTGCCTAACGGAACCGTCGGCGGGCGGACGGCCCCCACGAGCAGGCCCCGCTCCCTGAGCGCGGCGCCCAACCGGGCGGTTTCGGCGGCCTCGCGGATGATGACGGGCACGATGTGCCCATCGGGCTCGCCGCTCGGCTGGAAGCCGAGGTCGCGGAGTCCGTCGCGGATGGCGCGCGCGTTGGCGCGCAGGCGGTCGCGTCGCCACGGCTCGGATTCGACGATGCGCAGGGCCTCCAGCGTGCCGGCGGCGAGGGCCGGTGGCGCGGCTGTGGTGAAGACGAACGCCCGCGCGCGGTTGAGGAGCCAGTCGCGGAGCGGCTGCGATCCGGCGATGAAGGCTCCCGTGGTTCCTATAGCCTTGCCAAGGGTCCCCATCGCGACGTCGATCTCGTGTTCGACGCTCCAGTGTTCGGCGGAGCCGCGGCCGTTCGCGCCTAACAGCCCGGTGCCGTGTGCGTCGTCGACGTACGTGAACGCGGCGTGCTCGCGCGCGATCGCCGCGAGCGCGTCGAGCGGAAACAGATCGCCGTCCATCGAGAACACGGCGTCGACGACGATCCACCGGCGGCCATCGCGCTCGTCGTCGTCATGGAGCATGTCATCGAGGCGCTCGACGTCGAGGTGCGGAAAGATCTTCACGTCGGAGCGAGCGAGGCGGCAGCCATCGATGAGCGAGGCGTGATTGAGCGCGTCGGCGTAAATGATGTCGCCCCGCGACGCCAACGCGGGAATCGCACCGGTGTTGGCGGCGTATCCGCTGGCGAAGAGCAGCGCCGCCTCGGTGCCCTTGAACCGCGCGAGCGCTGCCTCGAGCTCCTCGTGCAACTCGTTCGTCCCGGAGATGAGGCGTGCCGCCGCAGCGCCCGTGCCTTCGCGCTCGAGCGCGGCCGAGATCGCGGCGGCGATGCGCGGATCGCCGGCGAGGCCGAGGTAGTCGTTAGACGAGAAGTCGATCGCGGGTCGTCCGTCGGCGAACACAGCCGCACCGCGTCGCGCGCGCACCGGATGCGTCTCGCGTCGGAGATCCGCGTGATCGAGCACGGCCAGATCGCGGCGGAGCATGGCATCGAGCGTCGTCGGCGACGACGCAGTCGCATGAGATCGCATGGTGCGGAGACTACGCGTATCGATGACGCGCGGTCAAGCGGTTGCGGGGGGCTTGTATTGACGTCGACAGCACGTCCGGGTAGCATCGCGAAGTGGGGTCGGCACGCACGCTGGTTGCGTGCGATGCGACCGGGAATGTCGTCGTGCGAGCATGGAGTCGATCTTATGAGTGGCGACGTGACGCGCCGGGAGTTCGTGATAGGGGCAGCGGCGGCAGCCGCGGCCGCCACGATCTGGCCGCATCATGCGTTGGCCGAGAGCGGCCCGCAGTGGTTGTCAGAGGGCGAAATCGCGGCGCGAACCATCGCGCAGCCATTCGATCTCGCGCGTGTGCAGCTCGGACCGGGACCCTTTCTCGACGCCGCGGAGATCGCGCGGCGTCATCTCCTGAGCATCGAGCCGGACCGCCTGCTGCACATGTTCCGCCTTACGGCTGGTCTTCCGTCGTCGGCCCAACCGCTCGGCGGGTGGGAGGCGCCGGTGAACGAGCTGCGCGGACACTATACGGGTCACTTCATGTCGGGGTGCGCGCTCATGAGCACGAGCATGCGCGATCCCGAGCTCCGCAAGCGCGGTGCGTACGTGGTGAGCGTGCTGGCGCAGTGCCAGCAGGCCCACGGCAACGGATACGTCAGCGCGTTCCCCGAAGAGTTCTTCGACCGGCTGCGCGACGGCAAGAACGTCTGGGCGCCGTTCTACACGATCCACAAGATCATGGCCGGGCTGTTGGACACGTACACCTACACGGGCAACGCGCAGGCGATGACGGTGCTGACGGGCCTCGCCGGCTGGGTGCGCGGCTGGGTTAGCCCGTTAGGCGACGAGGAGATGGCCCGCGTCCTCGAGCGCGAGTACGGCGGCATGAACGACGTGCTCTACAACCTGTCTGCGGTGACGGGCGATGCGCAGTGGGCGCACCTGGCCCATCGCTTCGATCACGAGCGCGTATTCGCGCCGCTCGCGATGGGCCGCGATGAGCTCAAAGGATTGCACGTCAACACGACGATTCCGAAGATCATCGGCGCGGCGCGCCGCTATGAAGTGGCGGGTGACGCACGCTATCATGCCGTGGCCGACTACTTCTGGCGCGAGGTCACGGGGCACCGCGCGTACTGCACCGGCGGCACGAGCAACGGCGAGGGATGGCAGGCGGAGCCGGACGTGCTGTCGACGCAGCTGAGCGGATACACGCAAGAGTGCTGCACGACGTACAACATGCTCAAGCTGACGCGGCACGTGTTCGGGTGGACGGCCGATCCGCGCTGCGCGGACTTCTACGAGCGCGCGTTGTTCAACGGCATCCTGGGGACGCAGCATCCGGCCGACGGGATGACGCTGTACTATGTGCCGCTGGCATCCGGCTATTGGAAGCTGTTCGGCGAGCCCAACGAGTCGTTCTGGTGTTGCAACGGGACGGGGCTCGAGTCGCACTCGAAATTCGGCGACAGCATCTACTTTCACGACGATGCCGGCCTGTTCGTGAATCTGTTCATCGCGTCGGAGCTCGACTATCGGGAACGTGGCATCCGGTTGGTGCAGGAGACGCGCTTTCCGCTCGAGGAGTCGACGCGGCTGACGGTGCGCTGCGCGCGTCCCACGCGCTTCGCCCTCCGGGTGCGCGTGCCGTACTGGGTTGGGCGCAGCGGCGCGGCGACGCTCAATGGCCGGCGGCTCGAGGCGTTCGCCGCGCCGAGCAGCTTTCTGGTTCTCGATCGGACGTGGCGGGATGGCGATCGGCTCGAGATGGCGCTGCCGATGGGCCTGCACATCGATCCGACGCCGGACGATGCGACGGTCCAGGCGATGATGTACGGGCCGCTGGTGCTGGCCGGGCGGTTAGGCACGGTCGGGCTGACGTCGGATGTGCTGCGCGCCGATCCGACCAAGCCGCGCACCGTGCCCGAATACAAATCCGATCCGGTGGGAGCGCCACCGTTCACGGCGCCGGAGGGCGACCCGTCGGCGTGGATCACGAGGCAGTCGGCCGCCGGCGCGCCGCTCGAATTTCGCACCGTTGGGCAGGCGACCAACGTGACGCTCGTGCCGCTCAACACCGTGATCGACGAGCGGTACGCCGTGTACTGGAAGGTCACGCCGCGCGCCACGTGACCGGCCCGCTCTCGCGCCGTGACGCCCTCAAGATTCTTGGCGCCACCTCCGCGAGCGCGCTCTTCGGCTCGCCTCACGCAGAGCTCGGCGACTCCTCCGCGAGCCGGGCGCGCATCCCTATCCTGCCGCTCACATCGACGAGCGACGTGTTCGTTCCGCCGCGCGGGCGCGCCTACGACAAATTCAGCTTCGACTTTCCGGAGCCATCGGTCGCGTTCGAAGGATACCGGTTCGGCGTGCTCGTGTTCACGTACGAGAATGTGTACGGGTTGGATCGCGACGCGATGCACGCGGAGACCACCGGCGACGGCCTCCGGCTGACGTGCGACCGGTTGGTCTGGGCGGGCGGACAGGAGAGCTCGGCCGGTCGCGTGGAGCTGGCACTGCATCGCGAGAGCGAGCGCGCGCTGACGTGGACCGTGCACGCGTCGATGCCCAACCGAATCAAGGCGATCACGACGGTCATCCGCGGGGTGCCGCGGGGCCGCGTGTCGGCGTCGGGGTCATCGTTCGTTGATCCCCGAGACGATGAGCTGTTGTTCGGATATCCGTTCAGCGGCGGCGATCTCTTCGGTCCGGGCGCGGCCGGCGGCATGCCGACGCCCCTCGCCATCGTGCAACCGGACGACCGCCAGTTCGTATCGATCTCGTCGCTCGACGATCGCGTGCGCACCAAGCGATTGTATTTTCAGCCGGGCGAATCCGGCTACCGCGTGGAAGCGGTGCATGAAGCGGAAGGCTGGTTGTCGCAGACCGACGTCTCAACCGCGCCGTGGCGATTGGCGCGTGACGGGACGCTCGCCGACGCCGTGGCGCCGCACTTCGACCATCTGCGCCGTGCCTACGGGCTCACGCAGTGGGAGACGCGGCCCGACGTGCCGGACTGGCTTCGACGCACATCGCTGGTATTGACGCTCCACGGCATGCACTACACGGGCTTTGTGTTCAACGATTTCTCGCGGATGCTCGAGATCCTGCGATGGACCGCGTCGCAGATAAGCGGCGATCGCGTGCTGGCGTTTCTGCCGTCGTGGGACGGTCGGTACTATTGGGACTATCCGACGTACCGCGCCGCCGATCGGTTAGGCGGAGAGGCGGGGCTCCGCCGGCTCGTGCGCGCGGGTCACGACCTGGGCGTGCGCTTCATGCCGATGTTCGGCGCCAACGCAGCCAACCGGCACACGGCCGGCTTCGAAACGATCGCCGGCGCCGCCGCCGCCAAGATCGACGGCGATCCACTGGACCTCAACTGGGTCGACTGGGACAACGACCGCCATCAAGAAGGCTGGTTGTCGTACATGAACCTCGGGGTGGAGTCGTGGCGCGCGTGGCTCACCCACCGGATCATGGACGCGATCGAGCGGTACGGCATGGACGCGTACTTCCTCGACATCGCTGGCGGATGGGTGAACAATCCGCACGCCGACATGCACGAGGGCATGCGTCGCCTCGTGGCCGGCATTGCGCGCGCACATCCGCACGTGTTGGCGTGCGGCGAGATGCACTACGACGCGCTCATGGCCTTCATTCCCCTCTATCAGTCGTTCTCACAATGGGAAGTCCGCGATCAGGTGCAGCGGTACGCGCGATTCTTCCAGCATCTGAGCCACCCGGCACCGGGGCGCGGCAGCAGCGGCGTGCACGAATCGGGGTTCAATCCTTGGGATTCGCGGACGTTGTCGCTGCGGGAGGGGCAGATCCCGACGCTCAGCGTGGTCGACGATACGTTCGCGACGTACCGAGCCGAGATGGCAGCCGTGATCGCCAAGGCGAAGGAACCGGCCGGCGCCTAACGCTGGCGCGCGGTGCGCGATACCGGCGCGTCTACCAGATGTCGCCGACCGTGAAGCCCTCGGGAAACGGGTCAGTCGGGTCGACCACGTACGAGCTGAATCCGGTGATCCAGGCCTGCCCGCTCAGCGTGGGCACCACGGCGCGGAATTGCCCGACCATCGTTTCCTCGACCAGCCGCCCCGTGACCACGGTGCCTAACACTCCTTCGTGGTGGAAGTCGCGATC
>DASYXE010000168.1:0-4722 GCA_035935375.1 Gemmatimonadaceae bacterium
TCCAGCGTAAACGCGGACCCCAGCGTCGGCGCACTTTCGACCGTCAAAGCGCCGCCCATCGCCCGCGCCAGATCGCGGCTGATCGAAAGACCCAACCCCGCGCCCTCCACCGGGCGCGCGAAGCCCCGTCCCACTTGCACGAACGGCTCGAAGATGTCCTGCAGCCGGTTCGCCGGGATGCCCTGGCCCGTATCGCGGATCGTGACGCGAACCCTGTCGCCCGTCGCCGAGCAGGTCCAGGTGATGCGGCCGCCGGGCGCGGTATACTTCACTGCGTTAGACAAGAGATTGAGCAGGATCTGCTCGACCTTCGAGCGATCCGCGCGCGCCACCACCGCATCCGAGCACGCGACGCGCTCCTCGATCAACCGTCGCGCCGACACCTGCGGCGCCATCGTCTCCGCCACTTCGCGCACGAGGTCCGACAACACGACGTCATCCACGCTGAACGCAACGTGCCCGGCCTCGATGCGAGTGAAGTTCAACAGGTCGTTGATCAGGCCGATCAGCTGCAGCTGACTCATGCGGATCCGGTCGACGTCCGCACGCTGCTCGGCGGTCAGCGGCCCGCGCAGGCCCATCGCGAGCAAGGATGCGTACCCGCCGATGGCATTGAGCGGCGTGAGCAGCTCGTGGGACATCGTCGCGAGAAAGTCCGTCTTCGCGCGGCTCGCGGAATCGGCTTCGACGCGCCGCCGTTCGAGCTCCGATGCCTGCGAACTGATCTGGTCCACGAGATCCGCGAGATCGCGCGCGCGTTCCTCCGCTTCCATCCGCGCCGCGTCGCGGGAAGCCAGTTGCAGCGCGTGCTCGTACTGCTGCCGTTCCATTTCCCGTTGGGCGGTGAGATCCTGGAGAACGATGCCGAATCCCTCGATGACGCCAGCCGAGTTTCGGAGCGCGGTGACGACGACCTTGGCCCAGAAATGCGAATGGTCTTTCCGGACGCGCCACCCCGTGCCCTCGAACCGTCCAACGGCCATCGCCTGCTCGAGCTCGCGCGACGGCAGGTTGCTCGCCAGATCTTGCGGCGTGTACAAGCGTGCGAACGATCTGCCGATCACTTCGTCCGGCGAAAACCCGGTCGAGAGCTCGGCGCCGGAGTTCCAGCTCAGAATCGTCGTGCGCGGATCGACGGCGTAGATGGCGAGGTCCGTGATGTGCTCGACCAGCATGCACACCAAGTCCTCGGCGCGCCGCGCGTCGTCGCGTCGCGCTGCCGTCTTCCCAATTTGCTTACCTCTGCCGCGCGCGGCCTTCTTGGATACACGACCCACGAATCCTCTGCTGAAGCCCGGTTCACCCGGCGATCCACAACACCATCGTAGGAACAGGATCGCACTCAGTCACCCGCCCATGCGGAACGCGGACGCCGATCTCATCGGCGCGAGAATCGGGCCAGCCAGCGCACTTTCACTAAGCGGTCGACACATGCGCGTCGCGCACATCACCGCGTCCGCGCGTAAATGAGGTCGATGAGTTCGTCGTACATCGCGTTGGCTTCGCTGTTACCGGCGCGAATCGCCTCGGTGGCGCAATGCTTGAGATGGTTGCGCATGAGCTCCTTACCCACGGCGCGTAGCGCTTCTTGCACCGACGCGATCTGCGTCATGATGTCGGCGCAGTACCGGTCCTGCTCCACCATGCGCTGCAGTCCACGCACCTGGCCCTCGATCCGGCGCAGTCGAGTCAGGTTGCGCGCTTTCAGATCGGGTTCGACGTGTCGCGCGGTCTTCGGCATGAGGACGCCCTCGAATGAAGTCGCATGAAATGGCGGCGTGCGCTAGGCGAGATGGGCGCGACGCAAGCGCAAACTATTTGTTACGACACTCACCGAACTGAACGCCATGGCCGCGCTCGCGAGCACGGGACTCAGCAGGATGCCGAACGCGGGGTAGAGCACGCCGGCGGCGATCGGAATGCCGATCACGTTGTAGGCGAATGCCCAACCAAGATTCTCGCGCATCGTTCGCATCGTGCGCCGCGAGAGTGCGATCGCGGCGACCACGGCTTCGAGGCCGCCGCGCATGAGCGTGATGTCGCTCGCTTCGGCCGCGACATCGGTTCCCGCTCCCCAGCCGATCGCGATGCCGACATCCGCACGCGCGAGCGCCGGTGCGTCGTTCACGCCGTCGCCGACCATCGCGACCGCGTGGCCGCGCTCGCGCTTGATGCGGTCGATTTCCGCCACCTTGCCCTCGGGCAGCAGCCCGGCGACGACGCGATCGATGCCCGCCGCGCGCGCCACCGCGTTCGCCGTACGCGCGTTGTCGCCGGTGAGCATCACGACGTCGAGCCCGATCGCGCGCAGCCGCGCGACGGCGGCGCGCGAGGTGGGCCGGACCGGATCCGCCACGGCGATGACGCCGGCCAGCACGCCGTTCACCGCCACGTACGCCAGGCTCTTGGCCTCGTCCGTTAGGCGAGCAGCATCATCGGCGAGCGGCGCGATGTCCACGCCCAACGTCGCCATGAGTGCCGCGTTCCCGACGGCGACCCGATCCCCGGCCACCGTTCCCTCAGCGCCGTGTCCCGCGGTCGCGCGAAATCCGGTCACGTCGGGAAGCGGATCGTGCGACGCGGCGCGAGCAACGATCGCCGTCGCCAGCGGATGCTCACTCGCGCGCTCGACGGACGCCGCGACCCGCACGACAGCCGCCGATGCCCAACGACCGCCGCGCACGGGCACGACGTCGGTGACCACCGGCTTGCCCGCCGTCACCGTGCCCGTCTTGTCGAGCACCACGGTGCGGACGTCGCCGGCCCGCTGCAGCGCCGCGCCGCCCTTGATGAGAAGGCCGGCCTGCGCCGCGCGCCCCGTCGCGACCATGACCGCCGTCGGCACCGCCAGGCCCATCGCGCACGGGCACGCGATCACCAGCACGGTGATCGCCGCGGCGAACGCCCGTACCGCCGCGGTGACGCCGCCCGCCGGCACGTCGAGTGCCACGAACCAGACGACGAACGTGACGATCGCGATCTGCATCACCACGGGCACGAACACCGCGCTCACACGGTCGGCAAGCGCCTGGATCGGCGCCCGCGTGGCCTGGGCATCGCGGACGAGCCGCACGATGCGCGCCAGCACGCTGTCCGCGCCTAACGAAGTCGCGCGGTAGCGGAAGGCGCCCGTGCCGTTGATCGTCGCGCCGATCACCGCATCGCCCGGCCGCTTCTCGATCGGCATGGACTCGCCGGTGAGCATCGACTCGTCCACCGCACTCTCGCCTGCCACGACGACCCCGTCCACCGGAATCCGCTCGCCCGGCCGCACGATGACGTGGTCGCCGGACCGCACGTCGCCAACCGGGATGTCCCGCTCCGTCCCATCCGCGATCACGCGCGCCACGGCCGGTTGCATGGCAGCCAGTGCGCGCAGTGCCGCCGACGTGTGCTGTGTCGCGCGCGCTTCGATCGCGTTGCCGAGCAGAATGAGCGCGATGATGAACGTCACCGCCTCGTAGTAGACGTCCGTCGCCACGCCGTGCGCCGCGAAGAATCCGGGCGCGACGGTCGCCGCCACCGAATAGATGAAGGCCGCGCCCGTCCCGACGGCGATCAGCGTATTCATGTCGGCGCCGCGATGCCGGAAGGCGTTCCAGGCGCGCGTGTAAAACTCGCGGCCCGTCCATCCCATCACCGCTACAGTCAACAGGAGCAGCACCGCGAGCACGACGGCGTGCGGGATGGCGAAGAGCCACGGGGCAAACGCCGAAAGGAACGGCGTCAGGTGCACCATGGTCCAGCGCATGAACGGATCGACCGTCGCCCCGGCGGCGGGTATCCCGCTCGCGCCCGATGCCATCGAGAGCACCATCGACACCGCCGCGGCCGCGAGCGCGAATCCGGCTCGCCACGCGAGTCGCCGCGCGTCGACGTCGTGCGCGTGATCGTGCACCGCGTGCGCCGCTCCGCCCGGCGCGGGCAGCTCGGCGCCGTAGCCGGTGGCGCGGACCGCGTCCACGACGTCGGTCGCGCTCGCGCGCTGCGGATCGAACGTGACGGTCGCGCTGCCTAACAGCAAGTTGACCGCGGCCTGCTCCACGCCCGGGCACGCATCGAGCGCGCGCTGCACGCGGCTCGAGCACGCGGCGCACGTCATCCCCGACACCGGGATGGTGATCGTTTCGCCCGCCGGTCGCGTCGTCGCCGCCATCAGGGCCTCGAGAACGGCCGGAAATACCAGGCGACCCAGGCGATGGCGCCGATGCCTAACGCAATCACCACCACGTCGGCGGCTGTCATCGGCCCGCCCCGCCCGGTGCGGTGTCGCGCGGCGCATAGCCCTCGGCGCGGACCGCCGCGCGGATGCGATCGAGCGACACCGCACCCGGATCGTAGGCGATGGTCGCCGATCCGATGGCGACCTGCTCCACATCCACGCCCGGTACGGCGCGCAGGGCGCGGCCAACGGCGGCCACGCAATGGCCGCACGACATGCCGTCGATCTGAATGGTGACGCGTTCCATGGCGATGCTCCGAAAGAAGGCGATACCCCCATGGGGTACCATCGAAGCATCTATACCCCCCGGGCCTATGTCAAGCCCGGGTCCTCACGCCGCTGGTGTGCGCCGCGCCAACCGGAACGCGATGTCGCGACCCAAGTCCGTGCCGCCCGACACGCCGCCCATCGCCAGACTGACCCAGAGCAGCGCCAGGTTCTCGAGGACACGCGCGCGCGACAGCGGACCCGCGTCGATGGGATCGAAGCCGAGCTCCGCC
>DASYXE010000169.1:0-3934 GCA_035935375.1 Gemmatimonadaceae bacterium
GAGTCCACCTGGTTTGGCTTCACCACAGGTACGGTTCACACGAACCTCCTCTGCCCGATGCCGGCGGACCACGGGCGCACCCAGGAGGCTCGTCATGCCTAACCGTCGCCTGCCGGTCCGTCCCAACCTGGAGCAGCTGCGCCACCAGGCGAAAGACCTGCTCCGCGCCGCTCACGACGGCGACCCGTCGGCCCTCGCCGACTTCGCCGAGTTCGGTCCC
This sequence comes from Gemmatimonadaceae bacterium, assembly GCA_035935375.1. Lineage (GTDB taxonomy): Bacteria > Gemmatimonadota > Gemmatimonadetes > Gemmatimonadales > Gemmatimonadaceae > JADGGM01. Next base: position 221 of record DASYXE010000169.1, read on the forward strand.
CGCGCCATCGACCCCGCACAGGCCACGCTCGCCGACGCGCAGTTCGTGCTCGCGCGCAGCTACGAAGCCCAGAGCTGGCCGCGCCTCGTGCACGCCTGCGAGCTGACGGACGCGATCTGGCGCGACGACGCCGACGCCGTGCGGGACCTCATCGTTAGGCATCCCGAGCTGCTCCACGAATCGGCGCTCGCCAGGCCCACGAGCAACTGGGGTCCGCCCATGAGCTACGCGGCCAACCTGGGCCGCGACCGCCTCATCGACATCCTGCTCGAGCTGGGCGCGTCGGACCTCGAGTATGCCGTGGGCCGCGCCACGCTCCAGGGCAAGGTGGAAACGGCGCGGCGTCTCCATGCCCGGTTAGGCTCGCCGCGGCCGCGGGCGGATTCGCTCGGCGGGCCCGCCTACACGCTGAGCGTCGAAGGCACGGCGCTCATGCTCGAGCTCGGCGCGCCGGTCGTCGACGCGGACGGCCGCCGCCTCGCGCCGGTCGACGTGGTCCTCGAGTCCGACAGCCGGAACCCGGCCGCCAAGCACGCGATCCTCGAGATGTACGTGGCGCACGGCCTCGCGCTGCCGGACACGCCGGTGATGGCGCTGCACCGCGGGCGCATCGATCTGCTCGAACGACACCTGCGTCGCGATCGATCGCTGCTCCAGCGCACCTTCGCTTTTTCCGAGATCTATCCGCCCGAGCTCGGCTGCCACGACCCGGTGCAGGCGACGCACGGCACGCCGTTAGGCGGTACGACGATGCTCCACATGTGCATCGACTACGACGAGATGGACATCGGCCGGTGGCTCCTCGACCAGGGCGCGGACGTGAACGCGCGGGCCGACGTGGACGGCGACGGATTCGGCGGTCACACCCCGCTCTTCAACACGGTGGTGTCCCAGCCGGCATTCTGGATGAACCATCACGGGGGACCGTTCGAGGCGCCGTTCACCGAGCTCCTCCTGGCGCGCGGGGCAGATCCGAACGTGCGCGCGTCGCTGCGCAAGCAAATCCACCCCGGGTACTTCGCCGACCCGTTGCGCGAGTACCGCGACGTCACACCGCTCTCATGGGGCGAGCGGTTCGTGTTCAGGAAACTCGTGAGCGAGCCGGCGATGCAGCGGATTGCCGCCGGCGGCGGCCACGCCTAACGGGACAGCGGCCGCGCCCGTCCGGCGATCAGCCGAGCGGGCGCGCGCCGCCCGACGCGCCGAGGCGTGCGCGCACCGAGCGCCGCCGGAGCCAGATGCTGGCCGCGTATGCCACGTGCACCACCACGACGACGATGTACGCCGCGTGGTAGTAGCCCGCGTTGTTCGGAATCATCGCCCTTCCTCCGCATCGAGCGCCGCCTGGTCGGTGGCCAGCCGGTAGCGCGCGCGCAGCAGCGCTACGTAGAGCAGCGTGAACGCACCGAACGACATCAGAAACGTCACCAGCATGTCGCTGGGCAGCGACGGCCGGCTCGGCTTCCCGATGATCGGCATGGGGTGCAGGGTGCGGAACAGATACACGCTCAGGTGGATGAACGGGATGAGCAGCGATCCCAAAATGCCTAACACAGCCGAGTAGCGGGCGCGCATCCCGGGATCCTCGACGGCGCCGCGGAGGATCAGGTAGCCCATGTAGATGAACCACAGGAACAGCGTCGACGTGAGGCGCGCGTCCCAGGTCCACCAGGTCCCCCAGATGGGTTTGCCCCACAGCGAGCCCGTCATCAACGTGATCGTCGTGAACACCACGCCCACTTCCGCCGAGCACTCCGCCAGACGGTCGAGGCGCGCGTCCTTCATCCACAGGTAAATGATGCTCGCCACGGCCACGACGCCGAACGCGAGAAACGCCACCCACGCCGACGGCGGGTGCACGTAGTAGATCTTCTGCGCCGGGCCCTGCAGCGCATCCATGGGCGTGAAATAGATCGCGCGGATGAACGTCGCGATCACCGCGAGCAGTGCGACCACGAACAACCAGTCGAACGTGGGCCGCGCCGCGGCGCGCTCCACGGCCGTCGCGGCGGTGCTGTTGATCGGTTCGCGCGTGGCGGTCTCGGTCATGTGAAGAAGTGAGTCACAATGCGGCCGACAGGAAAGATGGCGTCCGGCCGGGTTGCGGCCAAGGTCAATCCTCGAGCGTATACGGGAACGCCACGGTACACGCCGCCACGAACACCAGATCGAAGGCCACGAGCAGCTTGAGCCACCCGATCGATTCCACCACCGGCCGCCCGGCGAGCAGGCGTGCGGTGGTCTGCGCCGCCGGCACGACGATGGGCACGAAGAACGGCAGCGATAGCATCGGCAGCAGCAGCTCGCCCAACCGCGTATTCACCGACATCGCCGCGAACAACGTCCCGACCGCCACCAACCCGATCGCCGCGAGCACCATGAGCGCGGCGAGCGCGGCCACGCCGGACCAACCGCCTAACGGCATATCGTAGAACAACGCCACGGCCGGCACCGCGATCACCTCGATCGCGAGCACGAACACGAGGTTCGCCATCGCCTTCCCGAGATAGATCGCATGCCGGGGGATCGGGGCGCCAAGCAGGCTGTCCACGGCGCGGTCGGCGAGCTCGACACCGAACGAGCGGTGCAGCCCCAGCAGCCCCGAAAACGTGAAGATCACCCACAGCACGCCTGGGGCGAGATCGGACGCGGCAACGGCGGTCGGGTCCCAGGCGAAAAAGAAAATCACGATCGCGAGCAGCGCGAACACCACGGCCGAGAAAAACGCGGTGCGCGTGCGGAACTCGATCGCCAGGTCCTTGCGCGCGATGAGCAGCGCGGCGCCGAGCGTGTCAGGCATCGAGCGACACCAGGGCACGATACGAATCGGCGTACGCGCGCGCGTCCAACGACGCGCGCGATTCGTGGCGCACGAACGTGCCCGCGGTCATGATCGCCGCGTGCGTGGCGAGCGCCAACCCTTCCTCCAGGTTGTGCGTCACGAGCACGAGCGCCGCGCCCGATGCGCGGAGCCCGCCTAACGCAGCGCTGAGCGCCGCCGCGCCCGACGCATCGAGCCCCGTGAACGGCTCGTCGAGCAGCACCACGCTCGGCGCGTGCACCATGGCGCGCGCGATGCTCACGCGCTGCTGCATCCCGCGGCTCAATGACTTGACCGGCGCGTCGGCGCGCGGCGTCATGCGCATCGCGCCCAACGCGCGCGCCGCCGCGTCGCCCGGATCCGGCACGCCGAACAACCGCGCCGCAAGCTCGACGTTCTCGCGCGCCGTGAGCGCCGCGTACAGCATGCTCGCGTGCGAGATGAATCCGATGCGCCGGCGCGCCTCCGGTCCGCCCGGCAATGGCACGCCGGACACCGATGCGCGCCCGCGGGTCGGCCGGAGCAGGCCGGCGAGCACGCGGAGCAGCGTGGTCTTGCCCGCTCCGTTAGGCCCGAACACCGCGAGGCAGTCGCCTGGATCGAGCGCGAACGACACGCCGTCCACCGCCCGGCGCTGTCCGAACGCGCGCACGAGCCCCTCGACCTCCACCGCGTGGCCCGCGTCCGCTCGGACCGCTGGTGTCGTCACGGCGCGCCCGTGGCGGCGAGGGCCGCCCGCTCTCGCCTCACGGCCACGGTCGAGTCGTGCCAATCATGACTCAACAGTAGCGCGTCGCCACTGCGCGCGGAACGCGTTATGAAGGATGGTTTCGCTCTGGACGCCCGCCCGGGCGGCCGATAAGGTACGTCGGACTCACCCTCAACTTCGCTCG
>DASYXE010000170.1:0-2426 GCA_035935375.1 Gemmatimonadaceae bacterium
CGCGCCGGCGCGCGGGCCGAGCTCCGGTTAGGCGTGCAGGCGGCGCCGTTCGCGTCGCACGCGTGGATCGAGCGGCACGGCGAACCGCTCAACGACGTCCTCGAGCACACCGAGCAGTTCACGCCTGTCCCGTTAGGCGTTCAATGAACCTCTTCTGTTGCATCGTTCGCGAGAGCGGCGATCCGGTGCCACGGCTGTGGCGCGCCCCGTTAGCCGTCGCCGCAGCCCGACTCGGCCTCGCGCCCACGGAAATCGAACGGGCCGGCTTCTGGGGACTCACGGCAGGCAACGCCGCTGGCCGCCGCCCAACGGTGTGCACGGACGGCAATCGTATCGCCATCGGGTCTGTTCGCCTCGACCGGGAGCCGGGTGATGCGGCGTGGTCGTCGGATCTCACGCATGTGATGCAGGCGTGGCCCGTCGATGGCGCGGCCGTCGCGCGAGTGCGCGGCGACTTCGGCGTCGTGCTGTACGACAGTGCGCGACACACCGTGCTCGCTGCCCGCGACGCATTTGGTGTCGACGCGCTGTACTATCGCGTGCTGCACGGTGGCATTGCGCTCTCGTCGCGCGCAGACGTGCTTGCGCTCAGCGCCGACGAATACGACCGCGGATATCTCGCTGCGTTTCTGGCCGGGTGCGCGCCAGTCGACGGCGCGACGCCATTCCGCGGAGTGTCTGCAGTGCCGGCCGCGCACATCCTGCGATACCGGGCTGGCCGGCTCTCGCTCGAGCGATGGTGGATGCCGGAGCGATTCCTCGACGCCGAGCCGCGGCCGACGAGCGACGTGATCGACGACTTCCGGCATCGCTTTGCGTGTGCAGTGCGATCTCGCATGGGACCGGGCGAACGAGACACGTGGTCCGAGCTGTCGGGCGGCCTCGACTCCTCATCGGTCGTGAGCATGGCGTCCTACCTCGCCCAACGCGGCGACATGACGCACGGTCTGGCAGGAACGGTGACGCTCGTCGACCGGCACGGCACGGGCGGCGATGAACGCCGGTACGTGGACGCGGTCACGTCCGCGTGGCATGTGCCTAACGTGCAGCTGCTCGATGATGCCCACGACCCGGACGACGATGATCCGCCGCCGATCACCGACCAGCCGACGGCATCGTACCTCGCGTACGCGCGAGACCGCCGCCTCGCGCGGGTGGTGCGGCGTGCCGGAGGGTGCGTGCTCTTCTCCGGGTACGGCTCCGACCATTATCTGGGCGGCAGCGCCATCTTCCTCGCCGATTGGGCGGCCCGCCTGCGGTTAGGCGCCACCATTCGCGAGGCAACCCGCTGGGCCGTGGTCGGTCGGGCATCGGCGTGGGCAATGCTCTGGCACAACGTCGCTATTCCGCTCATGCCCGCCGCGCTCATGCGCCGGTCGCTCGACGCGGCGCACCTCCCGTCCTGGGTGCATTCCAACATGGTCTCCACGTACCGTCTCAAGACGCGCTCGTTCGTCGCACTCGTCGCGCGAGGGGCGTTACGCCGGAAGTATGCGCACGGCATTATGCACGCGCTCGATGAAATGCCTGACGTGTTGGCGTTGCACGCCGTTACTCAGGACATCCTCGACGAGCGCCATCCATTTCTCGACCGCGGGCTCGTCGAACTGTCACTCGGTCTCCCGCCGGCAATGTGCGCCCAACCCTCCGCGAGAAAATGGGTTCTACGGGAAGCGATGACGGGTATACTGCCCGAGCTCGTACGTGCGCGGCATGGGAAAGGCTCCGTGGACGGTGCATTCGCGCACTGGCTCCTCCGTGAGCGCGAGCAGCTCACCGCACGCATGGCGGCAGGCGAGATCGCCATGTTAGGCCTGGTCGAGCCGCGTGACCTCGAAATGGCGATCACGGCGGCAGCGAGCGGCGCACCGCACGAGCGTGCCGCGCTCGCTCGCGCGTTTGCACTTGAGTTGTGGTTGCTCGCGAGGTCTGGTCGGTGGACGGCCGGCGATCGCAGTCACACAGCTCGACCTTCTCAGTTCGCACTACGAATGCAGCATCACCTCATTTAGGAGACTCACCTATGTCAACGTCAAAACTGGCCTATCAGGCCCCGGTCCTTGAGCACGCCGCTAGTATGGTCGCCGCAACCAAAGCGAACTTGACCAAACAGATCGAGTCCGATCTGTCGCACCGTGACGTGTTCGGCGCCGTCGGATTCGGCGTGTAGTGCACGAGCGTTGGCCGTCCACCGACTCTCTCACGCTTGCAACATCGCGCGCATTGGGTTGTGCGCGAAAATCGTTTCATCCTTCACGGATACGGAGGTAGCCATGTTCGCTCGCAAACTCGAGTACCAAGCACCGCTGCTCACCCCGATGTGCCGCCTCGTCGACGGAACTCAGAACTTGTGTTGCAAGAACATCGAAGTCGACATGACGCCGCGCGACCCGTTCGGCGCAATTGCTCTCGGTGTCTGACGGACA
>DASYXE010000171.1:0-5106 GCA_035935375.1 Gemmatimonadaceae bacterium
ACTCCCTCAGGCGGCGTCGCCGCCGCTTCCCCCAGCGCAGCGCTTCCCCAAGCGAGCGCCAGCGAGCGCTTCCCCATTCCCTCTTCTCTCTCGCCATCGCACCACGTACCTGGAGGAACCCTGAGCACTCGTCGTCGGTTCGATCGCGCGTACTACGATCGTTGGTACCGCCACCCGCGTCATCGCATCGCCACGCCGTCCGAGATCCGGCGGCGCGCGGCGCTCGCGCTCGCCGTGGCCGAATGGGTGCTGGGACGTACCGTGCGCCACGTACTCGACGTGGGCTGCGGCGAAGCGCTGTGGCGCGCACCGCTGGTGGCGCTCAGGCCTGGCCTTGCATACGCGGGCGTGGACTCGAGTCCGTACGTGGTGCGCCGCTTCGGCCGCCGGCGCGGCATCCGGCACGGATCGTTCGGCGACCTGGCCCATCTCGATCTGCGAGACACATACGACCTCATCATCTGCGCCGACGTGCTGCATTACGTGCCCGCCGCGGAGGTCCGTGCCGGTCTGGCCGCGATGTCGGCTCTGTTAGGCGGCGTCGCCTACGTGCCGGTGGTGACTTCGACCGACGATGTCGACGGTGACGTGCGCGCGCTGGTTCGCCGCTCGCCCGCGTGGCACCGCGAGCGCTTTCGCGAGGCCGGTCTCGTGCCCGTGGGGCTCGAGTGCTACGTTGGGCGGGAGTCGGCGAGCGGGCTCAGCGCGCTGGAGCGGCGGCGGCCGTGAGCTCCCGGAGGTACGCGTTCAGCAGGACGCGCAGCTCCTCGTGCATCGCGAAGTACTGGCGGCCGCTCTCGGGAGCCTGCGGGCACGCCGGCGGCAGCGCGCCGTGCTCCAGCACCCACCGCACGACTTCGCCTAACGCAATGACCTGTGCGTCGTCCACGCGGTCGCGCAGCGCCTGGATGTCGGTCGCGCCGGTCGTGCCGACCTCGCGAAACAGGATCACGTCGCCGGTGTCGACGCCGGAATCCACCACGTGCACCGTGCAACCCACCGGCACGCCCATGAACGCGCTCCACTCGGCCACGTTCATCCCGCGTATGGGCGGCAGGAGTCCCATGTGGACGTTGAGCGTGCCGAGGCGCGGGAGCGCGAGCATGGCGGGGCGGACGATGCCGAAGCCGGCCGTCACGAACAGGTCGGCGTCGAGCGCGCGCATCGCCGCCAGGTCCGCGGCGTTGTCGAGCGAGGTGAATCGGACGATGGGAATGGCGCGTGCCGCGCAGTACGCCGCCGCCTGATCCGGCACCGCCGCGGGAGCGGCCGTCTTCGGCGCGGGCGTCGCCGGCGCGGCCGCACCGTTGGGGCGCGGCGCGACACCCAAGGCGCGCCGGACGAGCCCGCCTAACCCGCGCTCGCGCACGACGGCCGCGATGCGCTCGCGGCGTGACTCGCTGGCCGCGGTGCGGATGATCACGGCGTCGGGCACGAATCCCCACGGCGCCCAGGCCTCGGCGAACTGGGCCACCTTGCGGCTCCGTTCGTCGGCCAGCAGCACCACGCGCGGACGCCTAACGGAAGCCGCGGCCGGCGCCGCCGGCAGGTGGCGCGGCACGGCGGCGGGGACATCGCGCGGCACGCCGGCCGCGCGGCACGGCAGCGCCATCGCGCCCAACGTGCGCGCCTTGGCCAGCAGCGCGTCCAGGAAAAACTTCGCGGCCCAGTTCGGCACGGCGAGCTCGATGTACTTCCCCCACATCGGATCGGACCCCGCCACGCCGCCCCTGAGCCCGGGGTCGCTCGATTGCATCACCTGTGCGCGCTTCACGAGATCGAGTGCGCGCAGCGCCGCGTCGACGAGCGCCGGGTCGCCCTCGATGCGGTGCAGCTCGAGCCAGATGAGCGCCATCTGCGCGTTTCCCGTTAGGCACGCGTACGACGCCGCCGGCCGCCACCGCGCGTCGAGGCGGCCGGGCAACCACTTCGAGAGCCCGAGCCGGCGCGCCACCGCGCGCGCCGCCCGGCGCGCCACGGCCATCCCGCGCTCGTCGCCCAGGATGCGCGACATCATCAGCACGCCCCAGATCGTGTACGCGATGGTGTGCGTCACGGCCGTGCGCTCGCCCGAACCGTCGTCGAAGCCGCAGTCGTCGATCCAGCCCGTCGACGCGTCGACGTGCGACAGCACCCACTCGAGATGCCGCCGCGCCGCGTCCAGGTAGCGCCGTTCGCCCGTGTGCGCACCGAACTCGGCCACCCAGCACCCGGCGTGCGCCATGTAGGTGTACGTGCGCCCCGAGCCATACAGATGCCGGCGCCACGCGCCGTCCGGGTCCTGCTCGGCCGTCAGCCAATCGGCGGCGCGCGTCGCGGCCGTGAGCACGGCGGTATCGCCCGTCGCGCGATGCCACGCCGTGAGCCCGTTCAAGATCTGCGCGGAATTGAAAATGGATGGCGTGTCTCGATTCTGCGCGATCTCCATCCCCGGGAAGCCGCCGCACTCGAGCTGTACGCCTAACAGAAACTCGATGCACCGGCGCGCGCGCGCGCGAAAGCCCGCGAGCCCGCCCTCGGATTCGAGCGCGAGCATCGTCGGCACGATGTAGCCCGTGGTCTCCGGGTACGACGACGACCATCCCCGCCCGAGGTGGTAGCGACCCGACACACCACCGTCGCGCTGCGCGTCCTGCGCGCGCGCCAGCCATCCCGCGGCCGCCGCGAGGTGCTCCCTGTCCGTTAGGCCGAGCTCGTCGTTCCGGGCGCGGTGCATCACGCCGCCGCCCAGAGCGGCCAGCGTCGCCGGGCGCCACGCCCGTGCCGTGAGCAGCGTGTCACCAATGCGCCGCATCCGCGAGAACGTCCCCATGTCGGTGATCGGCTCCGTGCGATCCGGGTGAGTCGAAACGGCCGAATGAACCCAAGCAATTCTATAGCCAGCGCGTTCACGCGGCTGCCTCGCAACGCGCAGCGTATCAACGCTCGCACGACGTTCACCAACGGCCCTCGACGACTAGCTTGCCAAGATTGTCGCAAGAAACCGGGATTCACCCTTGGCAGCCGAATGCACGGCGGAGGCCCCCATGGCCATCAGTCAAAGAATAAGCCCCTGCCTCTGGTTCGCAGATCAGGCCGAAGAAGCCGCGCGGTACTACGTGGGCATCTTCAAGAACTCCAAGATCAAGGCGATCACCCACTACGGCGAGGCGGGCAAGGAAGCACACGGACGGCCCGCCGGATCGGTGATGACCGTGCTCTTCGAGCTCGACGGCCAGACATTCATGGCGCTCAACGGCGGTCCGGCATTCACGTTCAATGAAGCCGTCTCGCTCATGATCAACTGCAAGTCGCAAGACGAGATCGACTACTACTGGGACAAATTGTCGGCCGGCGGCGACCCGAAGGCGCAGATGTGCGGCTGGCTCAAGGATCGGTACGGTCTGTCCTGGCAGGTGGTGCCGGCGAACTTCGACGAGTGGTACAAGGACGGGAATCCGGCCGCGGCGGCCCGGACGATGAACGCGATGCTGCACATGAAGAAGCTCGACATGTTTGCGCTCGAGCGCGCATACGAAGGCAAGGCCTGAGACCGAGCGCGAGGGGCGTATCGCTCTGGCCAATCGGTGCGCGCGGGCCGATCTTCGTGCTGCTCGAGCCACGACGCCCTCGTCCAGGACCTCACATGCGCACCACCATCTGGCACCGCCTCCGAGCCGCCTCGCCCCTCGCCGAGCTCGTCCTGCTCGCCGCCCTCGCGTCCGTTGGGCGCGCCCAAACCACGGTCGCCCAACGGAGCGATGCCGCGGCACCTGCATCCGACAGCGCCATCCTCGCCGCCGAGACGTACGTGAGGCCGCCGGCGGTGATCGAGCGGCTGGTCACGGCGCCGCGCGACGACAACGTGACGCTCGCGTCGGAGACGCAGAGTCCCACCCGTCGATGGTTCTTCAAGCTCGTCAGCGCCGGCATGCCGAGCGTGCGCACGTTCGGGAAGCCGCACTACTATCTCGGCGAGCTGCAGGTGGACTACGAGGCGAACCGCTCGCGCGCGCTCACCGATCGCGGCGCGGCGAAGCTCGAGGTGATCGACGGCCTAACGGGCGCCGTGCACGCGATCGACGCGCCGCCGGGTGCGACGATCTCGAGCGCCGAGTGGTCGCCGGACGGCGCGCGCCTCGCCTACATCGCCAACTTCGAGAGCTCCACGCGCTTGTACGTGGCCGAGGTCGCGTCGGGCAAGTCGCGCGCAGTGGGATCCGTGTCGCTGCTCGCGACCCTGGTCACGGAGCCGCAGTGGACCGCCGACGGGAAAGGTCTGGTTGCGGTGATCCTACCCGAAGGGCGCGCGGCGCCGCCGGTGCGTCCGGCCATCGCGACGGGTCCCGAGGTCCGCATGACCGACGGGCAGAAAGACAAGACGCGCGTGTACGCGACGCTCCTCCAGACGCCGTACGACGAAGCGCTGCTCCAGTACTATATCACGGGCCAGCTCGCCGTGATCGATGCCGCGTCGGGCGCGGTACGGCGCATCGGCGCGCCCGCGATGATCGACGCCGTAGATCCCTCGCCGGATGGGAAGTATTTCCGTGTGACGCTGGTCGAGAAACCGTTCTCGTACATCGTGCCGCTCTCGAGTTTCGCGCATGCGCAAGAGCTGTGGGATGCAACCGGCCGCGTCGTCGCACACCTCGCGCTCGAGCCCGAGCGCCTGAGCGACGATCGCGACGATCTCGCGCCGGCCGAGCGCCAGGCAGCGGACACGGTAGCCCGCGGCTTCGTGTGGCTGCCCGACGGTTCCGGGCTCGCGTACCTCAAGCAGGACCCGTCGCCTAACCGTGGCGAGTCCGATTCGTCGGCGGGCGCGGAAGGCACCGGCGCGGGCGGCGCGGAGCGTGCGCCCCGTCGCAAGGACCATCTGTATGCCTGGGCGGCGCCGTTCGACTCTGCCAGCCGGCGCGAGCTGTTCACCAGCAACGCGCGCATCGGCAGCGTGCTCTTTTCCGACGACGCGAAGATGGCCTTCGTCGCCGAGAACACGGGCGGCACGGGTCACGTGTACGCGGTGTACTTCGCCCAACCCGACAAGCGCTACACGATCTGGCGGCTGCGCGGACTCGACGCCAGCGTCGGCACCGACCGTCGCGGATTCTTCGGCGGCGGCCG
>DASYXE010000172.1:0-2221 GCA_035935375.1 Gemmatimonadaceae bacterium
CCAGCAAACATCTGCCGCGCCGTTAGCCCGAGGCGCAACTCCAACCCGGTTCGCGCGCGCGTCCGAGAGCCACCGGACACCCGCGCGACGCATCAAGATTCCGCTACAGACGGCGCGGGCGGTCAGTGCAACGCTTTCAGTTTGATGTTGCGCAGCGCCAGCAGGCCCGGGTGATCGCCCTGAATCCCGATCAACCCCTTCTTCGCCATTCCATAGTTTGCGTAAGGCGCGAACTTGCTCGTCTTCACCTTCGCGGACCACGACGGACTCCACAGCTCGTAGGAGAGCAGCTTCTTGCCGTTGAGCCAGTGCTCCACGTGCGCACCCTTCACGATGATCCGCGTCGTGTTCCATTCTCCAGCCGGCTTGACGATGCCGGCCGGCGACGGATAGAGCCCGTAGTCGGAGCCCGCCGCCGTTAGTCGGCTCTTACCGTCCGGCGCATTCGCGTCATCCAGAAGCTGAAATTCCGGCGCGCTCCAATAGACGTGGTCGTATTCCTCCGTCCCGCGATAGAAGATGCCGCTGTTGCCGCCGGTGCCGATCTTCCAGTCGACATCGAGCTCGAAGTCGCCGTACTCGCCGGTCGTGACGATATCCTCCGTCTCCGTGCTCTTCGTGAGCGTGCCGTTCTGCACGGACCATCCCGCGGGCATCGTCTGCTGCTTGTAGCCACGCCATCCCGATGTCGTCCGGCCGTCGAACAGGAGCGTCCAGCCGTCGGCCTTTTCGTGTTCGGTGAGTGTGTTAGGCGCTGACTGAGCCGGCGCGGTCCCGGCGGCGAGCGTGGCGATGACGAGCACGGTCAGGCCCTGTGCGATACGGCGGCGCACCATGGACAACCTCGGTTGGATGTGTAGGTGGGGCAGAGAAACATCGGCGGCCGAACCATATCCCGGCCGACGCGACCCCCGCAATGCCTATGCGTTGGGCGACTCGGTCGACGTGTAGGACATCAGCACGACATCGGATCGCAGCTGCCAGCCAAGTGCGGCCCAGAAGGCGCGCGCCTCGGCGTTCCCGGTGACCACCATCAGATGACACTTCTCGATGCCGGCCGCGCGCAGTGCGTCGAGCGCGTGTGTGGCGAGCGCCCGTCCGATGCCGCGTCCGCGATGCGCACGCTCGACAGCGAGGTGATACAGATAGCCGCGGCGGCCGTCGTGTCCGCACAGGACGGTGCCGATCACGCGCGAATCCAACACGGCGACGAAGCACGACGCCGCCTGCCGTTGCACATAGTCGTGGAGCGGAGCCGCCTGATCCGCGTCGCGGAGCACCACGCCATCTGCTGCGCGCCACAGTACCAGTGCATCGGGAATGTCGCTCGAGTCGAAGCCGCGAATCTCGACGTTGGGCGGCGCAGCGCGTTCGCCGCTCGGCGCGGCTCGGGATGAATCAGGTGTCACGCGATGTGCGCAGGCTCAACGCAGCTGTCGCTTGAGATAATACCGGACGCTCCGGCCGTCTTGCAAAATGCCCGCGAGCTCCCAGCCTTCGGCGCCGAGCGCATTCAAATCGGCTTCGGTCATCGCACCGGTCTCGTCGAGATGGCGGACGACCTCGCGATAACCCCACTCGGCCTGCACGAACACGAATGGCGGCTGTACGTGGACGTTGGGCACGTGGGGACTGAACGGACGCGGTGCAGGCGGGAACTCGTTGCGAAGCGCAGCAGACGACATGATGACCTCCGCGAGAGCGAACGGATTGCCTGGGGCCGGCCCTGTTTGGTGGCGGCCAGCAACCTCTCGCATCATTGCGCGTGACGCACGCGATGAGGCAAGCTCAGCCGTAGCGTTATCGCGTGGGATCGCTGCGCGGGACGCGCGCCGGCTCCGCAGGTTCGACCGCGCCATCGCCCTGTCGTTGGGCGAGCAGTCTGGTGGTGAAGCGTTGCCCCTCGGAAATACGCTCGACCTCGACCGCAATCGCGTCGACTGCCTGCTCGAGATGCTGCAGCCGGTTTTCGTCCAACGCGGGGCGCTCGGGCGGACGACGCTTGATGACCTTCAGCCCGACGACAATGCAGCTGATCATGACGATCCCGAACGTGCCAATGATGGTCATGACCTGCGCGAACTCGACGATGTCAGGGTCGACCACGGCTCACCGACCGCGATGGGACGCTTGGCGATCTCATGTCTCAATATACGATAACGCGGGCGCGGGGGTTTCCCTCCGCGCCCGCGCGTGGCTTGGGCCCGACGTCAGTCCGAAC
>DASYXE010000173.1:0-7779 GCA_035935375.1 Gemmatimonadaceae bacterium
ACGGCGGATGGGGCTCGCTGTACATCATGGTCGCGCCCAACGGAAACGTGCTGCCGTGTCACGCGGCATCGCAGATCACGTCGCTCACGTTCGACAACGTGCGCGAGCGCAGCCTGGAGTGGATCTGGGAGAACTCGAGCGCGTTCCGCGCGTTCCGCGGCGACGAGTGGATGCGCGAGCCGTGCCGGGGCTGCCCGCGCCGGCACGTCGACTTCGGCGGGTGTCGCTGTCAGGCGTTCGCGCTCACGGGCGACGCGCGCAATACCGACCCGGTGTGCACGCTCTCGCCTAACCGGCCGATGATCGACGCGCTGCTCGACCGCACCGACGCGCCGGACGGCGCGTACCTCTACCGGACGATGCCGGGCGCCAAGGATCGGGTGCTCGAACCGGCGCCGTGAGCTGAAGACGACGGTCCGACGGATCTCGTGGTGCGCGTCTGAGGTTCGGATAGCATTCCCCCATTACCGCTATCAGAATCTCTGACGCAGCTCACTAGATGCCGCCCTCAGCGGCTCGCGCGAACCCAGCGCAGCACTTCGCGCGGCGAGGGGCGCTTGCCATACATGAGCAAGCCCGTGCGGTAAATCCTCGCGGCGATCCACACCGACAGCCAGCATCCCGCCGCTAGCGCGCCGAGCGACGCCGCTACTTTCCACGCCGGAATCGGAATGAGACTCAGTCTGAGCGGCATGATGATCGGAGACGAGAACGGAACGTACGACAACACCTCGGCGAGCCGACTCTCCGGCGCAAAGCTCACTGGCTGAATGAACAGTGCCGTGATCACGAGCAGGAGCGTCACCGGCATCTGGACCTGCTGTGCGTCCTGCTCGCTGCTCACCATCGAGCCGATCGCCGCGAACAGCGACGAGTAGACGATATAGCCGAGGATGAAGTACACGACGAGCAGCAGGCCCATGCCTGGCGCGACGTGCGGCAGCGCATAGTTGGAGGCCTCGACGTGCAATCGCGCCATGATCGCCGCACGGTTCTGGACGAGAAAAATCGTTGCCACGGCCGAAAACACGAGCTGCGCTGCTGCCACGCCACCGACCCCGAGAATCTTTCCGAACAACAGCGTGTCGGGACGGACGCTCGATACGACGGTTTCGGCCACACGCGTCTGCTTCTCCTCCATCACGCCGCGCATCACGATCTGGCCATAAAAGAAGATCGTCATGTAGAGAACGAACGCGACGATGAACGCCACGATGCTTCCGGCTTCTCCCGAGCCGCCTCGACCGCGGGCCGTGAGGCGCTCGGGAGTCATCTGCAGGTCTAACGCGGTGAGCGACTCCACCTGACGCGGGTCCATACCGGCCGAGCGGAGCCGAGTGGCGATGAGCTCATCGTGCACGATGTGCTGCAGCTTCGCCATCTCCATCGTGGACGTGGCATTCGACCCGGCATAGCGAACGTCGGGTTTGGGCCACAGCAGCGGGCCCAGTACGAGATATCCTTTGCGCGTTCCGCTGATCACATCGCGCGTGGCGGTGGACTCCGCGGCGGCAAGCGCCGTGGGCACCACGTCTTCGTAGCGCGGGGCCAACTCGGCGGTGACGCCGCTGTCGAGGCGCGCGGCCACCCGGGCACCAATGCCGCTGCCGGACGCGTCGATGATGGTGATGCGCGCCATGTCCGGCGACACGGCCGCCCTCGACGTGAAATAGACGGGAATGAAGATCACGAGGCCGATGAACGCCGGCACGAGCACGGTGCTCACGACGAACCACCGCGAGCGGACGCGCTCCATGAATTCGCGTTGGGCAACGATCCAGAGCTTACGCATGGACGGCCTCCATCGCATCTCCGTTAGGCGAAAGGGCCGACACGCGGTCTACGAACACCCGGTGCAGCGACGGCTGCACGAGCTCGAACCGCTGCACGACGGCTCCCGCGTCGATGAGCGCGCGCAGGAGCCGCTGCGGATCGGCGGACGGTGCCAGGTCGAGCTCGATCACCTGGTTCGAGTCGTCGACGCGCGCGACGAGCGTCCGGTCTTGCAGGATGCGCGAGACGCCGTTGTGCGTGCCGCCTTCCAGCGCGAGCGCGACCTGTTGCACCCCGTGCGCGCGACGGACCTCCGACAGCGTGCCGTCCACCAGCTTCGCGCCTTGCGCGATGATGCACACCGCATCGCACAAACGCTCCGCGCTCTCCATGAGGTGTGTACTGAAGATCACCGTTTTGCCGGCGCGCTTGAGCTCGATGATGATGTCTTTCAGCGCTTGCGCGTTGATCGGGTCGAGGGCACTGAACGGCTCGTCGAGGATCATGACCTCGGGGTCGTGCACGAGGGCGCCGATGAACTGCACCTTCTGCTGCATGCCGCGCGACAGCTCTTCGACGCGCGCGTCGCCCCAATCGCGCTCGGCCGTGACCAGCTGCAGGCGCTCGAGCCACGCGTCGATGCGGCGCGCGGCTTCGGCCGCTTCGACACCCTTGAGCTGCGCCAGGAACAGCAACACTCGGCGCACGGTCATGCGGCGGTAGAGGCCGCGCTCTTCGGGCAGATAGCCCACGCGGTCGACGACGCCCGGTCGTCCGTTAGGCGCACCCATGATCTGGATGGTGCCGGTATCGGGCTCGAGGACGTCGAGGATCATGCGGATGGTCGTCGTCTTCCCGGCGCCGTTGGGACCCAGAAGGCCGTAGACCATGCCCGTTGGAATTTGAAGCGAGAGGTCGCGGACCGCGACGTGATTGGCGAATCGTTTCGAGATGTGGTCGATGCTGATGGCAGCGGGCATGGATGTGTCCGGCGAGGCGGGGGATGGAATCCACCAACAATACGGATATCGGGGCGGCGGGTTCCAGTCCCGGGCGATCTTGCCGGGTCGAGCGGGGCGCTGCACCTTGGCTGTTACCATTTGGTACCAACGCTCCCATCACCTCTCCGTCCATGCTCTTGTCCGCCGTCCACCGTATCTCGGCCATCGCCGGCGTGTTCTCGGTCCTCATTCCCGCTGCCGTCCACGCCCAATACCCCCTCGTGCCGACCCCGGTCCTTCCGTTAGGCTCGCTGTCGTCGAGCATCACGGTGGGCGGCTACGTGTCGGTGCGCGATACCAAGCACGGCGACTCCACCAGCTTCACCGTGAATCGGGCGCGGCTGACGGCGATGATCGCACCGCTGCCGTACCTGGCCGTGCGCGTGCAGACCGATTTCTCCGGCAACCAGAGCGAAGCGGTGTCGGACAACACCGTGCACGGGTTCGAGCTGACCGATGCATACGTCGAGCTGGCGCAGCCGGCGGCCGATTCGCTCACATGGGGCCAGTGGCATCCGGCGCTCATCGTTGGGCAATTCAAGCAGCCCTTCAGCCTCGAGTATCTGACATCGTTCGCGTATCTGCGCACGGCGAACCGCGCCGCCGCGATCGATGCGTTGACGCCCAAGCGCGACATCGGCGTGATGGCGCAGGTGCAGTGGTCGCGCTTCGTCACCGCCGACGCGTCGGTGACCAACGGGCAGGGCGCGAACGCGCTGTCGAATCCGAACGGCCTCGAGCTGCTCATCGGCCGGGTGACCGTCACGCCGTTTCCATGGCTCGCGCTCGCCGCGACGCTCGGCGACGAGGGCACGGATCACATCAAGGGATACGACGGCCGCATCGAGTGGCGCGACCTGCTCATCGAGGGGGAGGGCATCCATCGGTCGCGGCCGCTCTCGGGCGAGCACCAGGACGCTGGCGGCGGCTACGTGCTGGGCGCCTACAAGGTACTGCCGTGGTTGCAGCCGGTGTTCAAGCGCGAGTGGTTCAGCGACACGCGACAGTTGGACGGCACGAATACGAACACCCAGCAGGATTGGTCGACCTTTGGCGTGAACGTCATCACGCCCAAGGAGAATCTGCGGTTCCTGGTGGACTGGATCGTGAAGTCGCAACGCCCAACGACGACGCAGAATGAAGTCGATTTCCAGCTCGTCGCCAACTTCTGAGCGCGGCGCGCGTCCGTGCCGCAACAGCATCCGCTGGCGCGGTGGGGCGCGGGCGCGCGCGGTGCTCATCGTCCTCCGCGACGGCGACAAGATCATCGGGCCGCGTTTCATCCAGATGCTGGAAGAGATCGATGCCCGCGGCTCGATCCGGGCCGCTGCGGCGGCGTTAGGCATCGGCTACCGCCACGCGCTCGCCTGGATCCGCCGGGCCGAGCTGCTCGTGGGAGAGGCGCTGGTGGAGCGGCACGCCGGCGGGCCGGCCGGCGGCGGCGCGCGCCTAACGGAGAAGGCGCAGCGGGTGACGCGCGCCTACCGCCGGGTCAATTCGTCGATTTACCGTCTCGTCGAGCGCGCCGAGCGCGAGATTCTCGACACCTGATTCCTCCCGCTCACAGGTCGGATCCATGCGCATACGCTCTCTCGTCCCAGGCGTGCTCGCCGTGGCCGCGTCCTGCGGCAGATCGGCGCCGAAATCCGCCGGCGACAGCACGTCGGCCGGCGCCCTAGGCGGCACGATCGTGGTGTACACCGCCGCGAGCGTGGCCATTCCCATCCGGGCCGCGCTCGACACGTTCGCCGCGCGCGAGCACGTGACGGTTCAGCAGGAGAATGGCGGCAGCCTCGATATCGCGCGCAAGCTCACCGAGCTGCACCAGATTCCCGACGTCGTCGTGCTGGCCGACTACGACGTGTTCCCGAAGCTGCTCATGCCCGATCAGACGACATGGTACGCCGACTTTGCGCGAAACCGCATGGTGCTTGCGTTCACGGACAAGTCGAAGTTTGCTTCGGAAGTGGACAGCGCGAACTGGCCGACGGTGTTACAGCGGCCGGGGGTGCAGTTGGGCCGGGCCAATCCGGATCTCGATCCGAATGGCTATCGGACGCTGCTCACCATGCAGCTCGCGGAGCAGTACTATAAGCGGCCCGGCCTGTACGACAAATTGATGAAGTTGTCGCCGGCGAAGAACGTGCGGCCCAAGGAGGCGGACCTGGTGGGCGTGCTGCAGGCGGGCGAGTTCGATTACATCTGGTCGTACGAGTCGCTCGCGCGGGCGACGAAGCTCCGGTACATCACGTTGCCGTCGGCGATCGACCTTGGCACACCGGAGGACACGGCCATCTATGCGAAGGCATCCGTGAAAGTCGCGGGCAAGACCCCCAAGGACACGCTGACGATCACGGGCGAGCCCATCGTGTACGCGGTGTCGATTCCGAAGGCCGCGCCGCATCCGCAGGTGGGCGAGAAGTTCGTGGCGTTTCTGTTGTCGCCGGAAGGCCGGGCGTTGATGCACGCCGCCAAGCTCGATGCGTTAGGCACACCGGTGATCATCGGCGGCGGCGCACCGGCCTCCGTGAGCGCGGCGGCATCGGCGCAATGACCGCGCCGGGCGCGGGGGAGCACGCCCTTCCGCGCTCCATGGCGGCGCACCGAACGGCGAGTGTCGTCGCGGCGCTGTGCGGATCGATCTTTCTGTTGTTCTTGGTGGCGCCGATCGCGCGGTGGGTGGTTGGCGGGGGGACGTCGGGCGTCGGCGAGCTGTTCACGGACGCCGAGTTGCGGAGCTCGTTGTGGCTCACCGCGGTCACGGCCACGCTGGCCATGGCCGCCGGTGCGTTAGGCGGGACACCGCTCGCCTACCTCCTCGCCCGCCGCCGGTTTCGAGGCAAAGCGGTGGTGGCCGCCGTCCTCGACCTGCCGCTGCTCATTCCACATCCGGTGGCCGGCATAGCGCTCCTGCTCGTGCTCGGGCGCGAGAGCGCCGTCGGTCGTGCACTGCTCCACGCCGGGATCCAAGTGGCCGGCTCGCCGATCGGGATCATCTGCGCCATGGTGTTCGTGTCGGCGCCGCTCTACATCAGTGCCGCGCGGGAGGCGTTCGCGCGCGTGGACCCGCGGTACGAGTCCGTGGCGCGTACGTTAGGCGATCCCGCGTGGCGGGCGTTCCGGCGGGTGACGTTGCCGCTCTCGGTGCGGGGGCTGATCGCGGCGGCGGTGGTGATGTGGGCCCGGGCCGTGAGCGAGTTCGGCGCGATCGTCATTCTCACCTACAATCCGAAAGTCGCCAGCGTGTTGAGCTACGATCGCTTCACGGGCTTCGGCCTGACGGAAGCGTTGCCGGTGGCCGCGGTGCTGTCGATTCTGGCGCTGATCCCGCTCGTGGCGCTGCGCGCGCTGCGGCCGGAGCGCGGCGCGGGACTGGACGTGTGATCGAGGTCGACCGACTCGAGGCCCAGGTGGGATCGTTCCAGCTGCGCGACGTCACGTTCACCGTGCCGCGCGGGCAGTACGGGGTGGTGATCGGGCCGGCCGGCTCGGGGAAGACGACGCTATTGGAGGCAATCGCCGGCGTGATCACCCCCCGGGCAGGGCGGGTGGTGCTCGACGGCCGCGACGTGACTGGCGAGCGGCCCGAGCGGCGGCGGTTAGGAATCGTGTACCAGCACGGCTACCTGTTTCCGCACCTGAGCGTTGCGGACAACGTGACATATGGTGCCGCCGATTCCGTGTTCGCTCGGGAGATTGCCGAGCGCGTGGGGGCGACGAAGCTGTACGACCGCCCGGTGCGGGCGCTGAGCGGGGGCGAACGCCAGGTGGTCGCGCTGGCGCGTGCGCTCGCAATCCGGCCGTCGGTGCTGTTGCTCGACGAGCCGTTCAGCGCCTTGGACCCGCGGTCACGGACGGCGACGCGCCGCATCGTGCGAGCCGTGCATCGGGAGTTGGGCATCACGGTGGTTCAGGTGACGCACGATTTCACCGAGGCGGGGTTGTTGGGCGACGTGGCCGTTCTGCTCGATCAGGGGCGCGTGTTGCAGGCCGGTCCGCCGGACGAGGTGTTTCGGAGACCCGCCTCGGCGTACATCGCCGAGTTCCTTGGCGCCGAGAACGTGTTCGCGGGGACGGTTCGCGCGTCGGGCCACGACGACGCAGCGCCCACAGACTTGCTCGACCCCGACTCGGCGCCGGCGGGGGGGCATCGCGCGCTCAAGTTCCGCTCTGGCCCGCTCACCTTCTACGCCGTTGGCGACGCCACGCCGGGCGCCGCGCACGCGGTGATTCGCGCGGAGGAGGTTGTGTTGTCGACGGAGGCGAATCCCTCGTCGGCACGCAATCAGTTCGCCGGGACCATCGAGGAGATCGCAACGCTCGGCGCACTCACGCGGGTGACGGTCGATGTCGGAGGCGTAGCGCTCGTGGCAGCCTTGACGACCCGTTCGGCGCACGAGCTTGGCCTAACTCGCGGCGCGAAGGTGTGGGCGTCGTTCAAGGCGATGGCGGTGCATCTCTGCTGAGAACCGTCGTGCGAGCGGCCGAATCCATCGCGACGTAAAGAATCGATAACGTGCGGCCCAACTCCGGGCGCACAACTAGTACTCGAAGCAATCGACACGATGCCAACTCCCTTCGAGAGTGCCCAACTCAACCTCAAACTTTTCGAGCTGCGCCGCGAGCCGGTGCTGCGCGAGGCGCGGATATGGTTTCTGCGCGATTTCAATCCCGAGACCTTCAACGAGCTCATGGCCGTCGTGAGCAGCGAGCGCAACGCATCGTTTCGCATGGTGCTGGGCTACTGGGACATGGCTGCCTCGTTCGTCACCGGCGGCGCGATCGACCAGGATGCCTTTCTCGCCGCCCACACCGAAGTCGTCGCGACCTTCAGCAAGGTGCGGCCGTTCCTCGACGAGCTGCGCGCGACGAGCGACGAACCCGACTTCTGCAAGCATCTCGAGACGGTGGTGATGGCAGTGCCGGGCGTCGATGCGGTGCTCAATAGGAGGCGGAACGCCTGGCTCGCCGCAGCAAAGGCCCGCAAGTCCGAGCGCCTGCCGGA
>DASYXE010000174.1:0-4399 GCA_035935375.1 Gemmatimonadaceae bacterium
TCGGTACCGCGTGCTGCGCCATCGAATTCATGGCGACCGCAGCGAGCCGCTTCGACCTCGCGCGCTTCGGCATGGAGCGCATGAGCTTCTCGCCGCGTCAAGCCGATGTGCTCATCTGCGCCGGACGCGTGCCGTTCAAGCTCGCGCCGGTGCTCAGGCGCATCTGGCAGCAGATGCCGCAGCCCAAGTGGTGCATCTCGATGGGGGCGTGCGCATCCTCCGGCGGCATGTTCGACAACTACGCCGTGGTGCAGGGCATCGACACCATCATTCCTGTCGACGTGTACGTGCCCGGATGCCCGCCGCGTCCCGAGGGATTGCTCTACGGCATCCTCATGCTCCAGGAGAAGGTGAAGCGCGAGCGCATGTCCGACGCGTCGCTCCGCAACGAGATGGATCCCGACCCGAAGAGCGGTCTCTACATCCCGCCGCAAGCCATCGACGAGCTGTCCGAGCCGTTCGGGAACTCCGTGCATCAAACGCGGTCCGGGCTGTGAGCACCTCGTTTTCGGTCGCGATCCCCGGCAGCGCCGCGCCTGACGCGCCCGCGCCGGCAACGCCCAAGCATTTGCCTTACCGGGGCGGCCCGGCCAATCCGAGCGCCGATGCGCTGCGCGCCAAGTTCGGCGGCGCCATCGTGCGCGTCGAAGTGATCTGGGGCGAGACCTCGGTGTACGTGGATCGCGCGCGGGTGTTCGACGTCGTGCAATGGCTGCACGACGATCCGTCGCAGCGGTACGACTACCTGTCCGACGTGACGGCGGTCGAGTACCGCGACCCGGAACAGCCGATCGAAGTCGTATGGCACCTGCGCTCGCTGCCGTATCGCCGGTTCCTGCGCCTCAAGGTCGAGCTCGCGCGCGATGGCAAGACGCCGCTCGAGGTGCCAAGTGTGTGGTCGGTCTACAAGGGCGCCGACTGGCTCGAGCGCGAATGCTACGACATGTTCGGCATTCGGTTCGTTGGGCATCCCGACCTGCGCCGCATCTTGATGTGGGAGCAGTACCGCGAGGGCTTTCCGCTCCGCAAAGACTTCCCCTTGCGCGGCCGCTTCAGCCGCGCCGAGCAGCTGCGCCAGGCGCTGGCCGCCAATCCGGAGGCGCGGTACTCGATGGAAGAGCTCACGGTCGCGCAGGCGTTCGAGGACCTGCCCGAAGCCATGCGCGCGCGCCTGAAAGGCGGCGAGCGCACGGGAGAGTAGCATGAGCCCCAAACGCACCGTCGACGTCGCGATCGGGACCTCGGGTCTCGACGAGCAGGGACGCCCGCGCCGGGCGCCGCTCACCGTGAACGAGGGCGGCACCGTCACCACGCTCGAACCACCCCCCGCGCTCGAGGACGCCCTCGAGCTCGAGGGCGAGCACATGCTGATCAACATCGGCCCGCAGCACCCCGCGACGCACGGCGTGCTGCGGCTGGTGCTCGAGCTGGACGGCGAGACCGTGGTGCGGTGCATCCCGCACATCGGCTACCTGCACTGCGGCTTCGAGAAGATCGGCGAGTACCGCCAGTACAACCAGGTGATCCCGTGGACCGACCGCGAGGACTACCTGAACTCGATCGGCAACAACGTCGCGTTCGCGTTAGGCGCGGAGCGGCTGTTCGGCATCGAGATCACGCCGCGGTGCACGGTGCTCCGCGTGATCGCCATGGAGCTGTCGCGCATCATCTCGCACCTCGTCTGGTTGGGCACCACCTGCATCGACATCGGCGCCTTCACGCCGTTCCTGTGGGCGTTCGAGCAGCGCGAGCGCGTGTACGAGCTGCTCGAACGGTGGGTGGGCGCGCGCCTCACCACGAGTGCGACACGCGTGGGCGGGATGGCGGCCGACATTCCGGCCGGCTGGATGGACCAGCTCCAGCACTTCATCAAGACGTTCCCGAAAACGGTCGACGAGATCGACCGCGTGCTCACCACCAACGGGATCTGGGTGGGGCGCACGGTTGGGTTAGGCGTGATGTCGGCCGACGAAGCGGTGAACTACGGGCTCTCGGGCCCGATGCTGCGCGCCTCGGGCGTCGCGTTCGACGTCCGCCGCGACTTCCCGTACCTCGACTACGAGACGTACGACTTCGACGTGCCCGTCGGGACGCACGGCGACGTGTACGACCGGTTCCTCGTGCGCATGGAGGAGCTGCGCCAGTCGACGCGCATCCTCGCCCAGGCGGCGGCACGGCTGCCCGACGGCCCGGTCAACTCGGACGACCACCGCGTGGTGCTGCCGCCCAAGAGCAAGGCGATGAGCGACATGGAATCCATGATCCACCACTTCAAGCAGGTGATGGAGGGGCCCCGTCCTCCATTAGGCGAGTCGTACGTGGCCGTCGAGAGTCCCAAGGGCGAGAAGGGTTACTACATGGTCTCCGACGGCACCGCCAAGCCCGTGCGGTGGCGCATCCGGCCGCCGTCGTTCGTGAATCTGTCGGCGATCGGCAAGATGGTCGAAGGCCACCTCCTGTCCGACGTCATCGCGATCAACGCGAGCATCGATATCGTCATGGGAGAAATCGATCGGTGAAGGTGCAAGAAGTCGGTGGAGGACGCCCGGGCGGCGACGCATCGCACGCCGAGCACGAGCGCGGCCCGTACACGCCCGTGTTCGTCGGCGACGCCAAGCGCGAGCTCGACGAGCTGCTCCCGCGCTATCCGAGCAAGATGGCGGCGCTCTTGCCCGCACTCTGGATCGTGCAGCATGAGCGCGGCTGGGTGTCGGATGACGCGATGGCCGAGGTCGCGCAGCTGCTCGACCTCACGCCCGCCTATGTGAAAGGCGTCGTGACGTTCTACACGATGTACCACCAGCACCCGGTGGGGAAATACTTCATCCAGGTGTGCACGACGTCGCCGTGCGGTGCCTGCGGCGCCGAGAAAGTGGTGGACGCGCTGCTCAAGCACACCCGGTGCGGTGAGTTAGGCGCGACCTCCCCCGACGGCCGCTTCACCGTGATCGAAGTCGAATGCCTCGGCGCGTGCGGGTTCGCGACGCCGGTGATGGTCAACGAAGAATTCATCGAGTCGGTGACGCCCGAGCGCGTCCCGCAGATCCTCAGCCAGTACCAGTAATGGGCTTTCCACATGCTCCGCACGCCAAGGAGACGCCGGTCCTCTCCCAGTATTTCGGCGATCCGGCGGCGCGGACGGTTCAGGGCTGGAAGCAGCGCGGCGGGTACGTCGCCCTCGAGAAGGCGTTAGGCATGTCGCCCGCCGACATCGTGAACGTGGTCAAGGAGTCGGGCCTCCGCGGCCGCGGCGGCGCCGGATTCCC
This sequence comes from Gemmatimonadaceae bacterium, assembly GCA_035935375.1. Classification (GTDB taxonomy): domain Bacteria; phylum Gemmatimonadota; class Gemmatimonadetes; order Gemmatimonadales; family Gemmatimonadaceae; genus JADGGM01. The sequence goes on from DASYXE010000174.1 coordinate 3,267, forward strand.
CACGGGCATGAAGTGGTCGTTCATGAAGCCGGGCGACGGCAAGCCGCACTATTTGTGCGTGAACGCCGACGAGTCCGAGCCAGGCACGTTCAAGGATCGCGAGATCATGCGGTGGACGCCGCACGCGCTCATCGAGGGATCGGCGATCGCGTCCTACGCCATGGGCGCCGAGACGTGCTACATCTACATCCGCGGCGAGTTCACCGAGCCGCTCGCGGTGATGGGCGCGGCGGTGAAAGAGGCCTACGCGGCCGGCATCGTCGGGCCTAACGCAATGGGCACGGGCAAGCGGATCGACGTGCACATCCACAAGGGCGCCGGCGCGTACATCTGCGGCGAAGAGACCGCGCTCATGAATTCGCTGGAAGGGAAGCGCGGCAATCCGCGCATCAAGCCGCCGTTTCCCGCCGTGGCCGGCGTGTTCGGCATGCCCACCACGATCAACAACGTCGAGACCCTCGCCGCCGTGCCGCACATCATGAATCGCGGCGCCGCGTGGTACAAAGGCCTGTCGCACTCGAATCCCAAGAGCACGGGCACCAAACTGTTCTCGGTGTGCGGCAACGTCGCGAAGCCCGGCAACTACGAGGTCGAAATGGGATTTCCGTTCAAGGAGTTCCTGCACGAGCTCTGCGGCGGCCCCACGCCCGGCCGGCGATTCAAGGCCGTGGTGCCGGGCGGTTCATCCGTGCCCATCCAGACAATGGAAGAAGCCGAAGCCACACTCATGGACTACGAGGGCTTCGTCGCGCAGGGTTCGATGCTCGGCTCGGGCGGCGTGATCGTGTTCGACGATGCACAGTGCATGGTGAAGCACATCGCGCGGTTCGCGCGGTTCTATGCACACGAGAGCTGTGCGCAGTGCACGCAGTGCCGCGAAGGCACGGCGTGGTGCACGCGCATTCTCGAGCGGATCGAGCGCGGACTCGGTACTATGGAAGATCTCGACACACTCCTGGATCTCTCCGAGCAGATGACGGCCAAGACGATCTGCGTGCTCAGCGATTCGTGCGCGGCGCCGATCGTGTCGGGCATCAAGAAATTCCGGAGCGAGTTCGAGGCACACATCACCGGAAAACGGTGCCCCATGGGCGCTACGGCGGCGGCCTGATGGCAGACGCGCAACAAGTCTC